>DASTZT010000109.1:0-6616 GCA_035764225.1 Ktedonobacteraceae bacterium | reverse complement strand
CGGCACTGCCGAGGTCAGCAGGGGCATAGCGCGAGCGGCGGAAATCTCCGGGAACGGGCTGATGCCCAGGAAAAGTTTCATCCACTCCATCCATCGCGGTTGCGTTGAACGGAACATATTGCCGCGCAATGCTCCATCCATCGCGCCCATTGAACGATCATCCTTCTCCTCTTGCATCGGGAAATAGGACTGCATCACCTGCTTCAATGGCTCCTTTTTCGGAGCCTTCGTAAATTTGTAGTCAGTGGGATACTTTTGAACTGGCGTAACAAAGGTTGGCTCCCAGGAAAGCTCCTGAATTTTCTGATACGCCTTTGTGATACTATTTCGAGCCATAGAGTTGTGTCTCCTTGTCTGGCCTTCCGCAATGGAAAAATAGGATGGGTTCAGTAAAGTTTTTTTGCTGGTACTACTATACCCAGGCGGAGTGATAGGGAAGTGAAAATGATGGGGCTAGCGGTATAAAATTGGTAAAAAAATCTGCCTACGCAAAAAATTGGAGGTTTTTGTTCTTGGGGAGAAGCAATCAGGTGGGGGGGCAGTGCCCCCTACGCAGGCTTGACCCCCCAGGTAATTAAGCCAAAAGAGATGCTTGTAAAGTCATCGCTTAACATGTCTGCCAGCATGCGATTGTAGAGCCGATCATACTCTTCCTCTTCTACCAGCCCCGTTTTGATGATATAGGACTTGATCAAAGAGAAAAGGAGTTCCATGTCTTTATAAACAGCGTAGTGGGAGTCGGCACCACAAGAGGAATCGACGAAAAAGGAACGTTTTTCGATCTTTTCAAAACCGGTATCGCGAAGCAGCTTTCCTAAATGATGCACCAGGCCGAAAGAATGCCCATCGAGGGAGAATGTGCGCTTCTGCAAGGCGAGCACCTGGCAAAGATAGCCAAAAATATGTTGGACTGCAAGGCTATTCGATGTCCACCCATCGCTTTCGGTGAGCCGGATAACGCCGCCTGGGCGTAAGATCCTCTTACACTCAGTAAGCAACCTGGGCCAGGACTCTTGATTCATGAAGCCGACTAGCAGCCGCGCATTGACCAGATCAAAGGAGCAGTCGTTAAAGGGTAATGGCTTGAGGGCATCAACAACTTCGAAGGTCACATTCTGGAGCTGTTGCACCCTGGCCTGCGCGAATGCATATTGGATCATGCGTGGATTGATGTCAATGCCAACAACCTGTGTATCCGGGTATTGAAACGCCACCTCCAATGCCCATCCCCCCGGACCGCACGCGATGTCAAGAATCTCTCCAAAACGCGCAATGTCGTCGGACCGTTCAGGAAAAAGGCCGCCCATCGATTGCGTAAAAAGGCGATCTTGCTCCATCAAGCGGGCCGTTTCCGCTGCCAGCTCTATATCGATGACGTATGTGTTCTCTGAAGCTGATCCGTCGGGGGATGACATAGCGACCTATCCTTTCTTTGCTCCTGTATGCATAACATGTTATAAGGTATCGAGACATATAACCGTTCCCTTGTGTGTATAGGCAGCATAGTCTACTCTTGTAGAGTCTGTCAAGGACATTTTGCAAAATGGCCTTTTATGCTATTCAAATCTAAAAAGCGAGATAAGCGGATTTCCAGGAGATGAAATAGGCTTTCACTTATTTTAACCAAATTACCACGCTCTGTGCATAGATTTGCATTTTTATTGCCTGTATACTTATTTTAGGTTTCTCATTTGTGATGGCAGGTTTTTTAGGTAGAAAGGGTTGTTTGGGTGAATTTTATGGAGAGTGAGGAAGGAACCGTGAAACCTCTCGACATCCTCGTGAAACTTCGCAAACGTCTCGGACATTTTTTCCTGATGTGTGTCAGTTACCAATGTCTGGATTGCGGAGCAATTCACCGTCTGGGCACGCCTTGTTCCTGTCGCAGGCAGCAAGAGCGTCGGTAGCCTATTTTAAGCAGACCTGGGTCAGATCGTCTCACTGTGGCACAAAGGTGCCATTTTGATTTTTGAGCCACAGCTCAATGGCCCCACTATGGATCAGCATATCGGGGTGATGATTGCCTTGTCGGTCAACGAATTGCAGCGTGACCGGCACCAGGTCTGCTGATTTATCCACGACTTTGCAAAAAGCGGTGGATGAACTGTGGATAACCTGTCCAGCCTGACATCGTCTTATACGTCTTATGCCTCTGCATACCCTGAGATTTTTAGTAGTCCAAAAAAAATTGACTTTAGAAATTTTTTGCGAGCTAAATAGAGGGCAGAGAAACTCTGCGTTATAGTAAAGACCTGCGCCATTGAACTTGGTATACTGACATTCAAAGGGGAGAGAGAAAACGTGAAGACAGTACGTGATACGAATGAAACGATAGCCTTCACTGTCGGCGACGAGCGTATCAGCAAGTTGCTCGATTACATGTATGAAATTACGGATCTCAATAAAGTGATTGCGCTTGCGGTCTGGGATCAACATACTGCTATGCCGGAAGGTGCGAGCGAGGCTCGGATGTACCAGATGGCAACGTTAGAGAGGGTGTTGCACGAACGGCAATCTGCTCCGCAACTGGGTGATGTGCTCAAATCGCTGGAGGACGTGATTGGACAAGCCAGCTTTACTGATGTGGATCGCGGGCTAGTACGGCAAGCGCGTCGAGTCTATGACCAGGCCACGAAATTGCCGCCTGCGCTCGTTGAAGAGAGGGCGCGGGTGGAGGTAGCTAGCGTCGAAAGTTGGGTTAAGGCGCGCCAGCAGAACGACTTTGCCAGCTTCGCCCCCTGGCTGCAACGTACGTTGAACATCCAACGCGAGATCGCCGATAGATTGGGCTTTGCCGAGACCCGCCTGGACGCTCTGCTTGATCTGGCGAATCCGGGCCTGACCACCGGGGCTGTAGAGGAGCTATTTGTTCCGGTGCGTGACGTGAGCATCTCACTGCTCAAACGCATCCAGGCCAGCGGTAAGACCATCGATACCTCCTGCCTCTATGGTACTTTCCCGCTGGAACAACAGCGGCTTTTGTGTGAAAAGCTGGCGGCCAGCATTGGCTATGATTTTGTGCATGGTCAGATCGCGCGCTCTGCCCATCCTTTCACCACTGATTTTGGCTCGCCGCTGGACGTGCGCTTTACCGTGCGCTATACAGAGAAGTACCTGGGATTTGCCTTGACGGCAACATTGCATGAAGGGGGGCACGCCCTCTATGAACAGGGCAGCTCGCGGGCACTGCTCCGCACTCCTCTGGCTGGGGGAGCGTCGTCAGGCGTGCATGAATCGCAGTCTCGCCTCTGGGAGAATGTGCTGGGCCGTTCCGAGCCTTTCTGGCAGCAGAAGTATGCTCTCTTGCGCGAGTTCTTCCCGCAACAGTTTAATACCGTCGATCTGACAACCTTTGTGCGTGCGCTCAACCGGGTCGAGCCAAGCCTGATTCGGATCGAAGCTGATGAAGTTACCTATAACTTGCATATCATCATCCGTTTCGAGCTAGAGAAGGCGCTGATGAATGGCGAGATCACGGTCGAGTCTTTGCCGCGTTTATGGAATGAAAAGTACCGCGAATACCTGGGGATCGAGCCAGAAAATGACTCGGTGGGTGTTTTGCAGGATGTTCACTGGTCCGCTGGCTTTGGCGTTTTTCCAAGTTATACGCTGGGCAACCTCTATGCCGCTCAGATTTTCCAGAAGGTGCAGCGAGCATTTCCCAATGTTGCTGAGCGCCTGGCGAGTGGCGATACCTCTTTCGTCCTGCAATGGCTGCGTGAGCATATGTACTCTGTTGGCGCGACCTATCTACCGGATGAGCTGATCGAGCGCCTGACGGGTGAGCCTGCGAATCCTCAGTATTTTGTGCGTTATCTGACCGATAAGTTCACAAAGATCTATGACTTGCCTCAGGTGAGTTGAGTGTCAAGCGAGCATGAGCAGCATTCGCTCCTAAATAATGGTGAAAATAGCATTCTCACTATTATTAGGAGCGAAATAGAGCTAATCGGCTACATCGTCAGCCCTACGGGTTGCTTCAGTTCGGGTGGCAGTGGCGAGACATAGGGCTGGTCGCGCACGCGCCGTTCAAAATCGACACGGGCGGCCTGGCGTAGCTCCGCATCATGCAGCAGGTCAAAGCCGCTCCATGCCAGGGCACGCGCAGCGTAAATTGCCCCTTTCAAGCCAATGCTGGTGCCGTGGCTAGCGGTGGCGGCCCAGGTGTGGACGGTGACGCCGAGTGGCATCGTTGGCATGCCATAGCCCATCGTCGGCACATTCCAGCTCACATCTCCCACATCCGTTGATGCTCCCATCGAGCTGCTTTCGTCGCCGAGTGGCTGCGTTTCCGTCGTCATCCCCTTTGCTTCAACGCCGAAGTTGCGCTGTAGCTCGCGTGCGAATGCCAGCTCCTCTTCAGTGTAAGTTGGCACGCCTACGCGTTCAAGGTGGGTCTGCATGCGAGCCGCCAGAGGGGTATTGGGCAAGAGATCGTAGAGGCCAGTGTAGACCTGGACTTTGCTCGTGGTCTGCGTTGCCAGAGCTGCCCCCTCTGCGATCTGCTTCACCCATGCCGTCGTTGCCATCACATTTTTACGGTTGCTATCGCGGATATATAAGCACAGGCGGGCATAATCGGGGACGACGTTTGGAGCCATGCCGCCGTGTTCGTAGATGTAGTGTGTTCGCGCCGTCGGCTCAAGGTGTTCGCGCATCAGATTAAGGCCATGAGCGAAGAGTTCGGCGGCGTGTACCGCGCTGCGTCCCAGCCAGGGGCCACCGGCAGCATGGGCGCTTCTGCCGAAAAACTCGATCCTCATCTGATCGACCGCCGTCGAGCGGAAATTGCTCACTCTGGCAAAAGGGCCGGGGTGCCAGTGCAGCGCAACGTCCAGATCACGGAACAGTCCCTCGCGAGCCATGTAGATTTTGGCTCCTTCGGTCTCCTCAGCTGCGCATCCATACAGGCGAATCGTACCAGGGATATGTTGTTCGGCCATCAGGTTTTTCAGCGCGATGGCCGCTCCTATACATCCTGCGCCCAGAAGATTGTGGCCGCAGCCGTGCCCGCTAGTGACCTGATCTTTGCGTGGCTCACGGTACGGAACGGGTTCGTTCCCCAGGCCGGGCAGGGCATCATATTCTGCCAGAAAGCCCAGAATGGGCGCTCCACTGCCGTACTCGGCGATAAAGGCTGTCGGTACGCCAGCCGTGCCTTTGCTTGTGATGGTAAAGCCGTGTTCCTGCAGGATATCTATCAGGAGTTGCGCCGACTTTTCCTCCCGTAGCGAAAGTTCAGCAAGCTGCCACACCTCCTGGGCAATGCGCTTGATCGTGGGTGTAGCTTGCTCAACCGCCCGGTCAACATGTGCATATGTTTGGGTTGTCATGGCAAAAAGATCCCTTCTGAAATACTGTCTGACCAGAATAAAGGGCACGAACCTGGATTCTATGATACGATCCAGGTGCGGCCATAACAACCACAGTTCCATGCTGATCGAAATCGCTCCGTTTGACGGTTTGTGAACGCGTGGCATATAGTGAATCCAAAATATTGAAGTAAAGGAGCACATGATGCAGCAGGATGAGAATACCCAGAAGACTTCAACCACCGCATCGCCACGAGCGCGTATTGGTCTGGCAATAGAGGCGCGTGACGCGACGAAGGCAATTGAGCTGATCGCTGAGGCCGAGGCAGCCGGGGTCGAGCAGGTCTGGATGACCCAATCTCCGCCGACGCTCGACACGTTAACCCTGTACGCCGCGACAGCCATGCGTACAACACGCATACGCCTGGGCACATCGATTGTGCCAACCTATCCGCGCCATCCCCTGGTGCTGGCCCAGCAGGCCTTGACGGTCAACGATATTGCTCCCGGTCGTCTGCGCCTGGGCGTTGGTCCCAGCCATCGTCCCCCTATCGAGGGCATCTATGGCTTGCAACATACAGCCCCACTGGCCCACTTGCGCGAGTATGTTGCAATATTGCGCTCAGATTTATGGGAAGGGCAGGTCGATTTTCAGGGCAATTATTTCACCGTCAAAACGCCCACCTTGCGTACTGCCCATATCCCGATTTTAATTTCGGCTCTGCGCGAGGGCGCTTTCCGTCTCGCGGGCGAAATCTCAGATGGAGCAATCTCCTGGCTTTGTCCCGTGCCATACCTCTTGAACAAGGCTCTGCCAGCTCTGCGAGCGGGAGCGGAGGCCAGTCATCGCCCTGCCCCTCCACTGGTGGCCCATGTACTGGTCTCGTTAAGCGAAGACGAAGATGCGGCCCATAATGCGGCTGCCAGGCGTATCCAGTTCTATGCCACGCTGCCATTCTACTCCAGAATGTTCGCGGATGCAGGCTTCCCCATAGGAGCCGATGGGGCGGGGTTGGACGCGCTTGCCCGCTCCCTGGTCGTGTTCGGCAATGAAGCTACGGTAGCGCGTCAACTGACCGAACTACTGGCTCAGGGGCTGGATGAACTCTTGGTGTTGCTGATACCTGTGCAAGACGCAGCCCGCGAACAGGCTCAGCTAGCACGTTTGGTAGGTAGCTTGCCGTAGCGTTTGCATATTCTTCAAGGGGGGGTGGAGCAGGAGCTAGCAGACTTTCGCTAGATCCTGCTCCACCCCTTTTATTTACTACCGAGAAAAGTCATATCGCTTTTTGCGCAATGTTTTT
>DASTZT010000108.1:0-3582 GCA_035764225.1 Ktedonobacteraceae bacterium | reverse complement strand
ACTGTTACCTTCTTGATGCTCATGGAATGACTCCTCGCATCGTTATTTTGAGAGGCATCCTTAGTACTTTAGGCGCTAAGGATGTTGCCTCAGAAAACGAAACTAGCTCAGCGCACATTGCTGATCGGTGCAAGCAATCCGCCAGCGATCAACGAGGTCACGGCAGCCAGCGAGAAGAGCATAGTATAGCTGCCGGAAAAATTCAAGACCACCCCGGCGAGCGGAGGCGTCACGATCAGAGCCAGATAGAGCGTGATGTTCATAATGCCAAGATCCTTGCCATGATCCCTCGCCTGTGGCAAAACACGAATGGTCAGCGCCAGATTCACGGCCAGATAGAGTCCGCATCCGAGTCCAAACAACGCGCTTGCCAGGAGAATATATTGCCAGAGCGGCACAAAGGCTACCACGAATATTGCTCCGGCCATCATCACAGCCCCAAGCGAAGCGAACAGCTTGAGGCGCTGGAGTCGATCCGCCAGCCAACCGCCGAGAAAAGCGAAAACGATCAATGTTCCTGTTGAAAGAACCTGGAGGATGGCAACTCTCAGAGTCGCATCGGCATTGGTTAAATGTAATACATTTACCAGGTAGGAAAGCAGATAAAAAGTGAAAAAAGTGTAACCCAGAAAGAGAAAGCTGCGGGAGAACCAGACCAGCGTAAAATTAGGATGCAGTTTCGGGTTGTGCCAGAAGCTGGCAGCGAACGCTTTGAAACGGAATGGCGGCATAGCTCCACGCGGCAAAGGTCTTTCGCGGAAGACAAGCAAAAAGAGGGCAACAATCACAAATGCGCTTCCTGCGATCCAGAAATATTGCTGCCGCATTCCCAGAGGCAGCATAGTCACGACTAAAAGCCCGACAGCGCTGCCCACAACCGGCGCTATACCGACCGCAGCGGTCACGGTAGCCCGTTGACGCAGGGGTACCTGGTCAGGGATCACCGCCGTGAGCATTGTGTACACGATGCCGAAAAACAGCTGCGCCAATACTTCGCCTGTCAACAGCATCAGCACGCTGGTGGAGAAAGCCATGACAAGCAGCGATGCCACTCCTCCGATCAGTCCGACCAGCATCCAGGGGCGTCGTCTGCCAAAGCGTGCCGTTGTGCGATCCGAAAACGCTCCGGCCAACGGCGCGGCGACGAAGGCAGCCAGGCCCCCGGCTATGGCAACTAGCGATAATGAGCTGGCTGGATGCGCGGGATCGAGCGCAGCGATTTGAGAGGGCAACAGGAGCAGTTGGATGGTAATGCTCGTGATCCCGCTGACCACGCTTGCCAGACCCAATAGCACGCGATAAAGTGTACTTAACGACTGCGTAGGTACGCGCAGAATCTCTGGCAGTTCCTCCTTAGGGGATGGGGTTGCAGGCTCCTCCGATGAGGCTATCTCTTGAGAAGACGAGGCTGTTACTATTGGCAAGGTCTCCTTTGAAGATGAGGCTGCTATCGTTGGTGCGATCTCTTCAGAAGAGGATACTGTCGCGGTTGGTACGATCTCTTCAGAGGGGTATTGGGTTGCTACCGTTGGCAATATCTCCTCAGAGGAAGCTGCTTCCTGCTCTTCCTTTGATACGATCTTTTCAGGAGAGGAAGCTTCCTCTATTGGTACTATCTTACTAGAGGGTATGGCAACTTTGGGCATCTTCTCTGTTGGTGCTTCCCCATCTGGAAAAGAGGATTGCTCTTCTGTTGTGACCTCTTCCCCTTCTGATGAAACTCCTTCGGCTTCATTGGCCATTGCCGCCACTTCCGGTTCAGCCTGGGGGCCATTGCCGGGAGTCGGCTCTGGCGCATCGGCTGTTGTAGAAGGTTCCGCCATTATTTTAAGATTCTCCCTTCAATACCATTGAAAAATATAAATATTTAGCGCAGTGTGAAGCGTTTATGCGAGTCATAGCCAAATGTCCGCCAATATGGAGAAAACCATGATAGGATCATAGAATACTAGAAAGATAGCGCAAGACAAGATATGGAGCAAAAGTACTATGCGGGAAGACAGGACTTTCAGGACCATCTGTAAACTTATTTTGCTGGGTGTCGCTCAACTTCTCTTTCTTTTTTGCCTGCCAGCTCCTGGCTATGCGGCGGGAGGTTTTCCTATCATTGGCGTACTGCACGCGGGCCAGCGACCGGAGGCGCTCGCAGTCGATAGCCAGACGCATATGCTCTATATAGCCTACGAGGGAGGAGGGCTTGCTGTCGGCTTCGATCCCGTGAGTGGTAAGGTACGCTGGCGCGTTACCCTTGACGATAGCGTGACTGATATCCAGGTCGATAGCTCTAACCACCACGTCTATGCTACGACTGTCTCATATCGCAACCGGCAAGGCAATTTTTACATTTTAGACGGTGCGACAGGACAGACGCTTTTCAAGCAACCCATCGGCTCCAACGATAATAGCATTGCCTTCGATAGCAGGCGGCAGCGCGTGTATGTCGCCGGTAAAGAAGAGAGCACCATTTATACTTTTACCTACCTGCCACCGGGGAAGGATGGCAAACTGCAACTGCAAACTAGCCAATTTCACATTGGGGCGCAGTTGACTGCGATAGGCGTGAATAGCCGCCTGGGACGCCTCTACGTCGCTGATGGCACATTATCTATGATTACCGTCATTGACGAGGATAGCGGAAAGCCCATCACCACTATTCCAGTTGCCGAACTGCCGCTTGCTCCATTACGCGTTGACGAGAACACCGGGCGGGTCTATGTCGTCTGTTCGACTGGGCAGGAGCTGGATGTAATCGATGGGAAAAGCAATACGCTGATCGCACAGATTCCGGTAGCACCTTACCCGGAGGGAATAGCGATTAACACCGCCACAGGGCGTATTTACGTCGCGGACGAGGGCAATAAAGAGAATGGTTCCTCGGATCGCGGAACTGGCACCACGCTGACAGTGATTGATGGCAAGACGCTCGATATCCTGGGAACTTTCCAGGTGGGGCAGGGGCCGGATGGGGTAGAGGCTGATCCCGCGCTCCATCGTGTTTATGTCGCGGCAGAGGATATTGGCGCGGTCGTCGAGGTGAGCGATAGCGTGGATATCCCACTACAGCCGGATGCCACCGTACATCAGACGCTGGCCGCCCGCCAGACGGCTGTGGATATCCAGCGGGCGACGATCATTACGCTGATCGCGATGGTGTTGACGGCTATCGGGGCGACACTGGTCGCGCTGTTACCGCGTTGGCGTGGGCGGGGAAGCCCTCAAACTCTGCCAGGCGGCGAGTTGGCTCGCTCAAAAGAGCATAGCCCTCTGCGCTAAGGTAGCCGACGCCGCTGCGTTTGAGAAAATCAAAAACGGAAGTGCATGAGAAGGTATGGGCAAAGCCTCCGGTCGGCAGAATAGCATTGGTGCCCAGGCTATAGTTTCCAATACAGGTGGGCGTATATGGCCCCAACAAGATCTCTGCCGCATTTTTTAGTTCTGGCAGGAGCGCAAACGGCTCGCGCACATGCACTTCAAGATGCTCAGGGGCATATTCGTTCACAAAATCAATAGCCTCGCGCATGCTGCCTGCCAATACCAGCCCGCCAGTTCCTTTCTCGCCCTCAAAACCCGTTTGGCAAAAAT
>DASTZT010000107.1:0-14228 GCA_035764225.1 Ktedonobacteraceae bacterium | reverse complement strand
GTCGTTTCTGCGGGCATTGGACAGGCTCCAGCCAGGCAGGCGGCAGTGCGCTCCGGGTTATCGGTCGATATTCCGGCGTTTACCATTAACAAGGTTTGTGGCTCCGGCCTCAAAGCGGTGATGCTGGCAGCTCAAGCCATTCGCGCTGGTGATGCTCAGGCGTTTGTTGCTGGTGGCATGGAGAGTATGAGCAATGCTCCCTATCTCTTGCCCAAAGCTCGCACTGGCTACCGCATGGGTGATGGCAAGATAGTAGATAGCGTCGTGCATGATGGTCTCTGGTGCGCTTTTGAGGATATCCACATGGGCAATGAGGCCGAAATTATCGCCGAGAAGTTTTGTGTCACCCGCGATGAGCAGGACCAGTTCTCATTGCAGAGCCACCAGCGAGCAGCTGCAGCTACAGCCACAGGTCGTTTTAAAGAAGAGATCGTCCCGATTGAAATCCCCCAGAAAAAGGGCGTGCTCGTTGTTGATACCGATGAGCCTATTCGCGCTGATAGCTCTATCGAAGCTCTGGCAAAGCTCAAGCCAGCTTTTCAGCAGGGTGGTACGGTCACAGCTGGCAATGCTCCCGGCTTAAGCGATGGAGGCTCGGCCACCGTTGTTGTGGATCAGAGTTTCGCCAGTGCGCATGGCCTCAAGGTGCTGGCGCGTATTGTGGGCTATGCTTCCGCTGCTATCGAGCCGCGTTACATTTTTGCCGCTCCGACGCGGGCCGTCAATCGCCTTTTGGAGCGCACCGGGATGAAGATCGGCGATTTTGACCTGATTGAAGTGAACGAAGCCTTCGCGGCCCAGACGCTCTCGAACGGCAAAGAACTCGACTGGGATTGGTCGCGGGTCAACGTCAACGGAGGAGCGATTGCTCTGGGGCATCCTATCGGCTCCAGCGGCTCACGCGTCCTCATCACGTTAATCCATGAATTGCGCCGTCGTGGTGGCGGGCGCGGGCTGGCAACGCTCTGCCTGGGCGGTGGCGGCGCTGTCGCAATGGCGGTAGAGGTCTGACGAGGGCAAGCAGGGCAAGCGCGAGGCCCCCACCCAATCTCCACACCGCCCCTTGCCCCTACCGGTTTCCCACGATCTCGTATCCCCGAAAAAACGTTGAACGGGATCAGCGATGGTCGGCAAACACTGGTAGGGGCAAGGGGATGGGTGGACGGGATGCGGGGGCCTTGCGCTTGCCCTCTGACCCTGTTTGCCCTGCTGCCGAGGCTACAAACCAGCATAGGCAGCTTGCACCCGTGTGCCGTTCTCTGTGAGTTCGTATGTCGTACCGACTTTTGTGGCGACGTTCGTCTCGTCATAATATACCAGGCAGATATGGTAGGCGTGCGCATAGTTGGTGATCGCTTGATTGTAATCGGCCAGATCGTTGCAGCCGCCCCACTCGCTGAAGGCAACCGCTTTGCCGTTGCGTTGTGAGAAGCCCACCTGCTCATTGGCGTTATGAGGCCAGTCGCGCCATACGTAGCTCAACGGCGAACTGCAATTTTTCCCTCCATAGACTCCCTGAAAGCCGTCGTAAACGTGAAAATCGTATACCAGATTAGGCTCCGTGAAATCTGGTACCTGGTTCTCAAGCAGCGGATTAATGTTCCCCTTAAAGTTCGGACCGCCTAAAAAGATGAGCGAGCGCGGGTTTTGTCCGCGAATAGCCGAGATCAGCATATTGGTATTGTGGTACCAGGTCTGAGCGTCGATGCTATTCATCTCGTTCCAGCTATCATAGAGCACCGCAGGATCATCGGCATAGCGTTTCGCAATGCTTTGCCACATAGTAAGCGCCGGTTGGATATACTGTCCGGTCGTGAGATCTTCGGGACCAGCAAGGCCCTGCTGCACGTCACGTTTCGCCTGATTCTGAGTTGGACAAAGCTTCACCGTCCCACCACAGGGCGGATCTGGAAATTGTGGCCCCTTCGTCAAAATTACGTAGTTGCCGTAATCCTCCGCCCATTTTACTACCTGCCCGATCCAATCCTGATAGGACATATGCGCCAGGGGCACATCCACATTTTCATTCCACCATGTCGTATTCACCGGGATACGCCATACGTTCGTGTGGAAGGTCTGGGTATACCAGGCAATTGCTTCCTCGCTGATCCGTGTCTTCTGCCCTCCACCTACCGCATTGCCAAACTCCAATTGCGACCAGTTGAAGCCCTTCAAATTGATAATACAGCCCTCATCATTGACGAAATAGCCGTGAGCAACGTGCAACCAGGCAAAAGCGTAGCCATTGTCCGTCTTCCTTACCCCGCATGTCACCGCTCCAGGGCTGCCCCCCGGATTGCTTCCCTGTTGCTGTTGAGGAACATACAGCAACATATATGCCAGAATAGCGCCTGCGATAGCAAGCACAATCGCAATAAGCAACCCGGCTGTCAGTGTCTGCCGATTCATCTCCTCATCCTCTCCCTCTATCGTTATGTCGTCTGTGAGGTCAGTTTCTTTAGCTTGCGCCTCACAATGCCTTTATCCCTGGACGGCTCAGGCGCTCCTGTCAACTGTTCAAACGCTTGCTCTATCACGCGCCCACTTAGCTCGTTGGGGACGGGTAGATCCATGCGTGCGAGAATGGTGGGAACGATATCACAGACGTGTGTGGCCTCAATCTGCGCTCCTCGTTTCACCCCGGCTCCATAGAGATAGAGTACGCCATCGGGATGATGAATACCAACGCTTCTATCGCTGTTCTCCCACAGCTTGCCGCGCCCCAGTTCCGTCGCCAGCGTCGTCCACTCATTCGCCAGCACAATCAAATGGCGTTCAGGTGGTGCATACGGGCCTGTGCCGTAGACATCTTCGCGATGCATCTCCACAAAGAGCTGTTCCCCACTCTCAGGGTCCACGACATCCTTCAACGCTTGCATTAACTCCTGAATATCTTCTTCCGAAAGATCGTCATCCAGGAAAATATCGGCGTAGCCCGCCAGCGATCCTGAAGCCGAGGGCACCCAGGCCCGCGTATTGGCCCAGTCCAGATCGGGTAAACGCGTTGCATGTTGCACCTTCTCAACCCCAAGAATGCCCCACTGTCGCAAGAGGTCACGCGTCAGACGCGCCGTTTGCTGGAGACCTGAGGTACGCACCAGGTTGCGAACGTGACCCAGCATTTCAGCGCGATAACGATTGCCACCTTTGTGCATGCGCAGCAGGCCGAGCTGATACAGGTATTCTTGCACATAGAACTTGCGCCGTACGCCGCGAAAACCATGATCCGAAACGATTAGCAGCAGATCGTCCGGGCGCAACTCGTCCAGCATCATACCCAGCGCGTCGTCCAGCATCTGGTAATAGGCAACCGCCTGAGGATGGAAGGCCATAATCTCATCCCAGCGCAAATGCTGAATGCGGTCCGCGCCGCTACACGCCAGGAAACAGAAATCCCACCCCTTGCCATTCAGATGGCCAACGCTGCTCTCACAGCTAGCTTCGCTCAGGCCATCTGCAAGGAATGCCTTACTTAGCGCGAGACGGAACATTTTGATGCGCTCACGCGTCATTTTCAGCGTCTCCGCCAGTGGATCGCCAATTTGCCCACCTGATACGGCGGGATCAAGGTCGATCTGATAGGCGGGGGCGACTTGCAGCAACTCATCCTTAAAGCTCGCTGGATAGGTCACACTGGCCCGCGTATCAGGAGCCATATAGCCGCTCAGCATAATCCCGTTGACTGGCTCCGGCGGATAAGTCAGGGGCACATTGGCAACCACCACCTTTTTCCCCCACTCACTCAAAATATTCCAGATCGCCTTGCCCCCTTGACGATGCGTCATCACATACGCCGTCGGTGCCTCCCCCTTGCCACGCCTCGGCCCTATCGGTGCTTTCCCTTTGCTATGCCCCTGCCTTGTCGTACCGACCAGCTTCAGCGCGTCCGATTTATCGCCCCCCTCGCGCGAACTATCAGCCTCCCCCTTGCTGTGCCCCCGCTCTTTCGTACCGACCTGATTTATCGCGTCCGATTTATCGCCCCCCTTCCGTTCATAGCCCCAGAAATCATACACCCCATGACCCGCAGGTAACAGCCCGGTCGCGATAGACATCCAGGCAGGAGGCGTCATAGGAGGCGTCGTTGAACGGAGTATCCCCTGCGTGCCCTCGGTACGCACGCGTGCAAAGTTAGGTAGTAGACCGTGCTCGATCATCGGGTCCAGCACGCGAAATGTAAGCCCGTCGATCCCAAATAGCAATACTCGCATACCCTTTCCCCTTTCTTTCTTCCAACGCATCATTAAATGATTTCCTATAGCCTGGCAGCCTCACCGGAGCGCAGCCGTTGTAGTTTGCGTGCAATCAGGTTGTCGCTGTCATTTTCCTGGGGCGTCTTATCTACAGGCTGGTCGGCAAAAATCTCGTGTGCCACGCGTCCATCGAAGGCTTCATCTGTCGAGATGCCCAAAGCGTGTAGAGCGGTCGGCACAAGGTCATAGATTTGCAGCGCGTTTACCTGTTCTCCCTCTTTGATGCCCGCGCCCCAGGCATAGAAGACGCCTTCCTTCTCATGTACCCCCTTGCCCTCGGCGAGGCGCTCCCAGAGATTTTTGCGCCCAATATCGAGATGAAAGGTTGTGCCGCGCCTGGGAACCAGGATAAGATGCTCCTCAGTCGGGCGGAACGGACCTACCCCATAGGCGTCGGTTGCGTAAATAGCTTCGGCCAGCAGTTCGCCGGTCTCAGGGTGGCGTTGAGCCGCCAGTGCCTGACGCAGCTCTTCCATTTCTTCCGCAGTCGCTTCTGGCGAGAGAAAAATATCCGCATTGCCTCCGCTAAAGGCCATTGAAGATAGGACGCAGGCGTGCGTCTCGCTCCAATTGATCTCGTCAAAGAAGGGGCGATAGATGCCTTTCTTTTTCTCGATTGGCGGCTTGCTGTAAAAGTGCTCGTAGGTTTTGCGGGCCTGGCGGATTACTCGCAGCAGACCCATCTTCTGAGCTGCCTCGCGCCCAAGACCAATCAGGCGAGCATGTTTTGCGCCGGGAGCTGCATCACGATGAAGCAAATGCTGGCGACACAGAAACTCATTGATGTAAAACCAGTTCCTTGCCCCTACGAAGCCGTGATCCGAGGCTACAAAAAGCGCATCCTGTGGCGTCAAACGATTGAGCACATCGCCCAGCGCCCCATCAAGCAGACGAAAGTAGCTCGTTCCTGCGTAACTCAACGACTCAATTGTGTCCCAGATGCGATGCTGAATACGATCCGGTCCTACATAAGAAAGGAAGGCAAAATCCCATTCATGCTCAGATAGCAAATGCTGCTGCAAGCGGATGCGCTTCTCCGTCATATCCAGCACGGCATCGACGAAGTATGCAGGCGAAGTTTTTGCCAGTGACAGGTCAATGCGATAATCGGGAATGACCGAGTATAGCTCATCCTTAAAGCTATGGGGAAAGGTAAAAGGCGTAGACGCTCCGGGAGTCATCAGTCCACTTACCATAATCCCATTGACTGGCTCCGGCGGATAGGTCAGCGGCACGTTCAGCACGATTACCCGCTTGCCATACTCACTCAAAATGTTCCAGATCGCCTTACCCCCTTTACGATGGGTCACCAGGCGAGATTGGAGGGTTGGCGAAGTGACATCGAATTCCCAGAAATCGAAAACTCCATGTCTGGCGGGTTTCAGACCTGTCACCAGCGACATCCAGGCTGGAGGAGTCATGGGGGGAACCGTAGAAATAAGCTCTGATACCACCCCCTCCCTTTGCAGGCGAGCAAAATTTGGTAGATCGCCACGCTCGATCAAGGGCTGTAGAATGCGAAAACTTAGCCCATCAACGCCAAAAATGACAGCACGCATAGCATCTCTCTCCTAAAAATTACACCATCACCATAATACCGACCCGATTGAGGGCAAGCAGGGCAAGCGCAAGGCCCCCACCGCCCCACGTCGTCCTCCCCTTGCCCCTACAGCGTTTTGTGTTTCCACGGTATCACCACCCGTTCCCTAGAAAATCTGAATCTAGACGGATATGGTAGGGGCAAGGGGATGGGCTGGCAGAGGGGCGGGGGCCTCGCGCTTGCCCTGCCTGGTGGGGTTCTCATACTCATTCTCGTGAGCCTGGTGTTCGCAGCTCTTCAACCAGCGAATGCCCTCGGTGACACCCACGATGCGTCCGGCCACATGCGCCAGTGCCCCGATGCTGAACAGGCCCACGAAGTACGCTGCTCGTCCGCATGATCTCCCCGCGTCAATCAATTGGCCGCCAATGGAGCGCGGCGTCAGACCAAAATGTTTGATCGCGAAATAGGAACCGTTGCGCCCATTGGAGAACTGGATGGTGGGGCGTTCTAGAAAATACGGTTGCAGGCTGCGCACAGAGAAATGCACTACGGCAATCCTCGGCTCAAACACAATCCGCCACCCGGCTCGTTTGACACGTAAGCAGAGATCGGTCTCCTCACGCAAATTTGTCATCGTGAAATTGGGATCGAAGCCTCCCACCTCTGTCAGAGCCGCCCGGCGAAATGACATATTGCAGCCAATAAGGTGATCCACCTCCACGCGTGCTTTGCTCACAAGCCCCGCATTGCTCGCGACAACCCTGCCCAACCACGTTACATACAGGCGTGGCGGTCCCTGTCGCTCGTCGCAATACGGCTCAGGCATAGCAATAACGCGCCCTCCCGCAGCTCCAATCGTCTCGTCTTTATAGACTTCAACCAGCGACTCCAGCCAACCAGGCTGCACCATCGAATCGTCATCGATAAAAGCGATAATCTCGCCCGTAGCGCAGGCAAGCCCTCGGTTCCGAGCCTGGGGCATGTTATTGCGCTCTCTGCGTACCTTGATATATTTTGTGCTGGGATAGCGTGCAACCACGCGCTCGCTCTCATTGTTGGACGAGCTATCGACCACAATAATCTCTATATTCCGAGCGACAACGCCACTGTCGCGTCTAGCTTCGCTCAGTTGCTCGGCAGGGAAGGCCTCTATATTCCGAGCGACAACGCCGCTGCCGGACGCGCTGTAGCTCCCCAATTCATCGTGGGAGGTTCCTACGGATGATTGGGACCACACGCGTTCAAGGCAGTGCCCAAGCAGAAAAGGGCGATTGCGGGTAATAATAATAATACTGATTACAGGTTTTATCATGCTACACCTTTTTTCTTTAGTCTTGTAGTTACCATCTCAAATGCCATCTTGTCTTCTTCGCTGAAGCCCAGCAGTGCCAGCAGGGCAGCGTAAACCAGAGTAAACATAATTACCAGGGTCAGCGCCTCGAAGATCGCAGCGTGACCATAGGTGGTATGCACCAGAGGAAGTAGCGTCCAGCCCAGAATTGATGTAACGCCTCCAGCCAGCAATGGCTTGCACATATCCCAGCGATACGGGTGAATTTTCATAATCCAATATACTTGTACCAGCCCCACGCTATTGAGTAGAGTCACCGTCAGCGCAGCCGCCACTGCCGCTCCCATGACACCGAAGCGGGGGATCAGCAGCAGTGCCAGCGTAATATTCACTACTACTGTGCCTACTGTATTGATCAGAATAATTCTAGGCCGTCCCGTCATTGCCAGCAGATAATTGACCGAGCCAACCCCCGAATCCACGAGATTGCCAAAAGCGAGAGTAATCAGCACTAATCCGCCCGCCGTGTAGCGCTCACCAAAAACGCCAAGAATAGTGTCATGGAAAACCAGGCAGCAGAGAAAGATAGGCCAACTCAACGTCAGTGACCACTTCGTCACCACTTTGAACAGAGCTGCCAGCGGTTTATGCTCATTATGCGCATGGTATTCCGCGATAATCGGTGAGAAAATCACGTTGAGCGCAATCAGTGGTGCCACCACGAAATAGCTCACCCGGTCAGCAGCTCCATAGAGTCCAATCTGACCGGTTGCTACAAATGCTCCCAGGAAGAGTACATCCGTCGAATTCAAAATATTGCGAATCATCGAATTGAAAAACATCGGGAAAGCGAAACGCATCCATAACTTTGGCTCGTATTCCGGCTTCGCCTCCTGGATGAATTTGCGTGCCGCTTTCCTCAAGAGCAGCTGACCTGTGAATGTCGAGGCTACAAAGCCACAGATCGAGGCCAGGATCAACGCTTCCAGTTGTAGACCTAGCAGGTAGAAAATCGGCAGCATCAGCAGCGCAACGGTTGGCTGGATCAGGCGATCCACGTATACCTTCCACTTAATCACGCGCAACGCCTGTAAGCCGCTAGCCAGCACGAGCTGCATACCAATCAGCGGGATGAGCAGCGTCGCCTCCCGAAATGGCAGAACGTAGGTATCTCTGTGGTAGACGATCTGAGCCAGTAGCGACGACAACACATAGAACAGCCCTGCGCAGATCAAGCCCGATACCAGCGCGAGTGTGGTCGCGAAACGGATCAGCCCGGCTGCCCGCGACCGTTCCCCCTTCGCTCGATAATTGGAAAGAAAACGGACCGTCGCGCTATCAAGACCAAGCTTCGACGCGTAGCCAATCACAAGCACGACGGTATAGGTCTCGATAAAGAGGCCATAGATGCTTTGCGTTACTAGATGCGTCATTACTACATTGGTTACATAACGCAATATAGCCGCAATCAAATCGCCCACACCTGCAATCGCGGCTCCCCCAGCCGTTTTCTTGACAGCATTTTGTCTGGCCGACCACTGAACAATGGAACGCGCAGATGGTGAGATGGTCTCGCCATCCTGCTGATCTTGTTGCCCTTCTCTTGTCTCAGGTACAGGATTGCTTGATAGAGAGTTTTCCGCCGGATAATCATTCCCGGCAGGTGATGGAGGCATCAGAGAGTTCCTTCCTTTCAGGCAGGGGCCAGCCCAGCCCCCTACCCCAGATAGCCCAGGTCGCGCAAACGATCTACAATCAAACCTTCTTCTTCGTCGGTCAGCAGATGCTCCACTTCGTCTATACGGTTAATAGCGTGTTGCTCTTGATATTCCTGCGTTACAATCCCCGTGACTACCTCGCCATCCATCCGGCGAGGAATGGGCAATCCAAGCAAATACAGCATCGTAGGTGCAACATCGATCAGGGCAGCCTGCTGGCCGACCGATGATAACAGCGAAGGTCCATAGCCCAGCAGACGTGCATAGGGAGCCTGCACCTGCCCCGGATCGCCCACCGTAGTGATGCTCGCACCATCCAGATCAAGCGCCACAGCTCTGGCAGAAGGCGCATACCCTGGACGATACACGGTAATCAGATCAGGAGCTTTGAAAAGATACTCGCCGCCGTAAAGTTCGCTCTTTTTGTAAACCTGCTCAATTACTGGCTCGTTCGTGCGCGTATCCAACCAGTTGCTGCGCAGTTCGTAGACCAGTGCATCACACACTTCCTGGTATTCGCGCCCAGAGCCAACCACGCCCTCAGGCTCGCGTCCCCGCAGGTTAATCCAGAGCTGCCCCGCGCCTAAGCCATAGACCAGCGCCTCAGGCCAGACAATGTTGGCCGCGCAACGTGTTCCTTTCACTTCCAGCAGCCCGATGTCCACCAGAAAATCATTCACATTCACCAGCGTGTGTGCAGCAGCCTGCCACACATCCGTCATGATAAAGCTGTGCCCTCTGGTCGCCACCAGTTCTAGATAGCGCGATACGATGGCATCAAGCGTATCAGGAGTCAGAGAACCTGCATTAGATAGCCGAAGCAGCGCGAAATCAAACTTTTGCGCCGCCAGCGTATTCAGCCCTTCCATGCCAGTAATTTCCTCAGAGACCACTGCCAGCTTGCGCGATTTCAGTAGATCCGGTAGCCGCCATGCTCGCGCGTTATCGGCAATATCAGCCGTAGCCACGGCGCGGTACCCTTCAGCCTGTACGGCATCGAAGCGCCCAAACTTGCCTGGTCCCATGCCAGTCAAGGTCTGGTAGTAGCATTGTTCCTTCTCCGCGAGAGGCAAGGGTGTTAGGCGCAGATCCGCACCATGCGCCCTCAATTCCTGCAAGGAAGGGAGCGTTTCTATCTTTGCCGGATCAATATCCGCAAGCCATAAGAGAGAGATTGGATGTTCCATGTTACGTTCCTTACCAAATCAATAGCAGCCCGGAGGCGCAGATAAGCCCGGCCTCTATGAGACAGTCATGTGGGCCTGGGTAGATGTCGTTTCTCCATCCAGCAATGTGACGCTGATGCTTATGGGCCAACTGCCAACGACCGCCGCATTATCGACGCGCCACGTCCAGTTCGCTATACCTGAGGCATTGCTGTTCGCATGCAGAGCTTTCGTTGGTCTGCCAGGCCCGTCATTGAATATCAGGACGCAGCTTATGCCGGGCGCGGTAGCAATCGTTAGCGTCATAGTGCCGCGAGGAGGTGCAGTCAAATTCGTCTGTGTGCTCACAATACTAATAGGTGGAAAAGTTATGTGGACGCTCACCTGTGAAGTCGTTTTTGCCCCGTTTGGCAGCACAGCCGTAATCGTCAGGGGCCACCAGCCCGTACGCGCATCGCCATCGACGCGCCACGCCCACTTTGCCAGCCCATTGTCATCTGCCGTGACCGGAGCGATCCCGGCGTTACGACTGGGTGTCCCTCGCCCATAAGCAATGATAAAAGAACAAAGTGCATGAGGATTCGTCGCAATAGTCATGTTCATCAGGCCACCAGGGTAGGTGACCAGACGAGAAAGAGAGGTCTCTACCTGGATAGGCCGCACGCTCGTAGGGGAAGCCGTGTTCCCGGTAACGGTGATAGACGTATCATCGTTGCTCAATGGATGTGCAGGTGGAGCTGGCACGCCACACGCTGTCAGGCAGAATGTGCAGAATAAAATTAAGCTCGCGATACCACTCCACATCCATCGGCGATATCGTAGCCATTTTATACCTCTTACCATCTCGGAGACACCTCATAGAAAAATCGCATCATTGTACAGGTCTGCGCCTCTTGCCACATCGTTTTATCACTAATCCTCTACTACCATTCTAAAAGAGTGGACAAAAACTTTAGAAATGGGTATATGAGCTTATATACGGCTGTATCGCGTCGTGATTTTCCAAATCTGCCGGAGTCGATCAATACCAATCGTGCCAACTTGCGTGTATACGCCTCCTCCTCTATCTATCATCGGATGGGCCGAAAAACTCTATAGGGGAATGAATGGGTCGTTATGGCTAGCCGACTATAATGGATAGAGGTGTTTTGCTTAGGAGGCTACTGTGAAACTGTTGCAAATCGTCTGGAATTTTCCAACTACGATCACGCGCCCGTTTGATATGTATTATTTCTACTGGCCGGTACGAGAAGCGACGCTGCGAGGATGGAAGGCTGAGGTGCTAACCTTTCAGACGAATCAGCAACAGGCACTGCGGGAGCGTATTGATGGGATCGCTGTCAGGCGTTGTCCAATGGGGGAACGCAAACGATCTCCGTTTTCCTGGTCTTATATCCGCGCATTATTAACGAGCGATGCCGATATTATTCATACGCATGGCTATGCGGAAGGGCACAGTGAGCTGGCGATCCTTCTCGCCAGGCTGCGTGGACGCAGAGTTATTTTCACTCCTCACTTCCATATCTATCCATACCGTCGCCCCTGGCGCGAGCTATATGATCGCACTATCGGGCGTTGCTTATTTAATCTGAGCGACCGGGTAATTGTATTCACAGAGCACACGCGTTCGTACCTGCTTGCTCTGGGCGTGCGGCCTGAAAAGCTGCGTGTGATCGCGCATGTGGCCAGGCCGGAGGTATTTGAGGACGACGGAGACGAGGGGCAACGCGGCAAACTCCTGCGGGAAGTCGATTGTATGGGAAGCCCGCTGATCCTGGGCGTAGGCCAACTGATTAAGCGCAAAGGTTGGGAATATATGGTGCGCTGCCTGCCTGCGATTGTGGCCCGCTTCCCAGATGCCATCCTGTTGATCCTGGGCTATCCATCGCCCGACGAGCCTGCCTTTTCTGAGCAACTGATGCAACTGGGCGAGGAGCTTGGCGTTCGGGAGCATCTCCGTATCAGGCTAAACAACTCCGTCGAGTTTATGAGGGACGCTTATCGTTCAGCAACTATGATGACTCTGCCATCGCTGGTCGAGAGTTTTGGTATAGTGCTTTTAGAGGCTATGGCGGTTGGCCTGCCGATTGTGGCCCATGATGGTACCGGCCTGCCCTGTATTATCGATGATGGCGTGACGGGTTGCGTGGTAGATGTACACGATACTGCAAAGTACACAGCCATCCTGCTAGCAATGCTGAGTGACGATGCCTGGAGAATGCGCCTGGGGAGAGCCGGACGACAGCAGGCGATGACGCGCTTTAGCCTTGAGACCGTTGCTGAGCAGTTATTTGCTGTCTATGCCGAGCTTTTGCCTGGTAGGGCGAAGACTGCTGAGCCGCGACTAACAGAGCCAGAGCACCAAAAAGAGCCTATAACATAACAGGAGTTCTTCATGGAAATAAATGCATACTTAGAAGGTATCTGGCGCAAATGGTGGCTTGTTGCTCTGGTTTTGCTTCTCTGCTGGTGGGTGGGAGGAGTCATTGCCGCGAATATGACACCTGAATATACGGCATCAACCGCCATTTTACTCAACGATCAGGTGTTGGCAAATACAGCTTTTCCATCGGGCGCGGTGCAGCTTTCTGTGCCGACCAATTATCAGGGGCTGGTGCTTACTCCCCTCGTCATCAACCGGATTATCAAAACCTATCCTCGCCTGAACGCGGCAGGACTTCAGAAGAAAATTGTGATTTCAACCGATCAGACCAACCAGCTCTTGCTGATTAACGTCACCGATATTTCGCCTTTTGCCACGGCGGATATCGCAAACTTCCTAGCGAAACGCTTTGTGTACGATCAGACTCTGGCCATTAGCCAGCAGCTCGCTTATTATCAACGCTTGTTTCAGCAAAACGTCGCTCAATTAAGCGATAGTATCAACAAACTAAATACACAAATTGCGGCGTCCATACCGCTTTCGCCTTTGCGTGGTCCTGCCCCCTTGCTGACACCACAGCAAAGGCTGACCATTGACGAACTTCAAGTGCAGCTCAATCAGAATAAGCGTTCCCTCTACACCTATCAGCAATCGCTGGTTGAACTGCAAAAGGCGTTGCCGCAGATTACCCAGACATACATTATTCTCAAGCCAGCGACCATACCGGATGTGCCGAATCCTGGTCCGCTTTTGCTGTCTACGATTGTTATCCGAGCGGCTGTAGTGGGAACTGGCCTGCTTTTAGTGTTGATTGTGATTATTGCTATGGACTTCTTCACGCCGTTGATCCGTCATCGAGGGGAATTGCTCAGGATCATCGGCGTCCCGGTAATAGCTGAAGTACCGCAGCTACGTAAAGCTGAACAGCAGCATTTGTTAAACCTGGACAATATGCTGTTTAAGCGCAGGATCAAGCCATTGCGCCTGTTGGGGGCCACGATGAGCGCACTGGCGGCCCGGAATCAGGGGCATACGGTGTTGCTGACCAGCCCATCTCAAAAGCGTAATTTCGCGGCGCTTCTAGCTGCGTTTCAGGCGTATAGTGGATTAAAGACTTTGCTGATTGATGCTGATTTCGAGAAGCCGCACTTGCACGAGCAGATCCAGCAGCAAGGCCCATCTCCTCTCCTGACCACCGACGGCAAGCAGCTCTCGTTTGTGAGCGAGACGACGCAGCCTAACCTTTTTCTCCTGTCTGGTGAGACGTTTGCAGCTCACGGTGAGGCTATGACGAACAAGGTGTTGATGGACCTGCTGCCAGAGCTACAGAGCGTCTTTGATCTTATTATCATCGACACGCCGCCGCTCGACCGTCCTGCCACTCATCTGCTCGCGACAAAAGCGGCCCAGGTGCTATTGTTTGTCAAGAAGCGACAGGACACTTTAAGATCGCTGAAAAAGGCCACGCTGACCTGTGAGATGCTCAAGCTGAAGCCGTATTACGTCTTTCTCACGTAAGCACACAATGGTGGCTAGCGGTGTGGTGATCTTCAGATTTTGACACTCCCCCGCTTGAAAGACGGGGGATTCTTCTTTCCACCAGCGCACTTGCCCACTCTCCCTCTCAGGAGAACGAGTAGCGGCGCACTGTCCAGAAGCGTGTACTCCTGCGACGAGGAGCGGGTTCCCGTCTGCCCGACGGTACCTTCAACGTGTTCTACGGCCTTCGCCAGAATGTTGTGAAGTAGGCGGCTGGCGCGTTGCCTTGCGGCACGTTTCCATCCGCCCCTTCCCGAACCGGACGTGCGCGCTTTCCGCGCATCCGGCTCTCCGTTCACACACGCTTCATGTTTGAGGCTTCATCACAGGTCGTC
>DASTZT010000106.1:0-5298 GCA_035764225.1 Ktedonobacteraceae bacterium | reverse complement strand
GTGGCTCACCCTCTCCTATGATGAGGTGGTTGCCGTCCAGACCGAACCAGAGGCCCAGGTGATCGGCATCGATGTCGGCATTGCCAACTTCGTGACCACCTCCGATGAGAAGCAGTACGGCACCTTTCACGGGAAACTGCGACAGCGACAACAGCGGGACCGCGAGAAGCGCCGCCGCAAAGCGAAGTTACGGGCCTGCCTCAAAAAGAAGGGGGTCGAGAAGCTGCCATCAACCAGTAGCAAAAGCGGGCAACGGCTCATTCGGCATGTGCGCCAATCCATCAATCGTGCCGTCAACGAATGTTTTGCCGAGCACCCCGATGCACAGTTTGCCTATGAACAGTTATCCGTTGCTACGATGAAGATGAAAGCCAGAGCGCAGAACGCCTATCTGCGGGCCTCCAATCTGGCCCATATCCCCAAACAGATTGCCTGGAATGCCGCCAAGCGAGGCGCACAGGCCACCCGTGTCAAGAGTGCATATTCATCACAGGCATGTAGTATGTGTCAATATGTAGATCGTGCGAATCGACCAACACAACAAACGTTTTGTTGCCAGGTCTGTAGGCACACACAGCATGCCGATCTTAATGCCTCAAGGAATATCGCCGCTCGATTAGGTGATACGGAGTTACAGGCGTGCCAGGACCGCAAGGAAATCAAAGCATTGCTCCTGAGGCGGCATGAGCGATGGAAGCAGCAATGTGGGTTGGCCGTAGTCCAACCTCCCACCCAGTTGGGGTTGTGGGAGCATCCGCAGGGTGATCTCACGGCTTCAACGGGTGTAGGTTAAGGTTAGGAGTGGAGACGTGGTATCTATGTCACCATTTTTAGCAACTATAGCACGAGTTGTGAAATGTTAGCGAATGAGCTTTGCGGCGAACCTGTAGGGATGGGGGAAGGACGCTCAATAAATTGGACGCGCTAAAGCGGGCCGGTACGACGAGACGAGCGTCTGATGGTTTTTCGGGGAGGGGGAGGACAGGAGATAAATCGAGCGTGACACGATTTATCGTGTCCCTACCACCATTTCCCGACGACGAGACGAGCGTCTGATGGTTTTTCGGGGAAGGGTTGGGCTTGTTCTTGCTGTTATAGTACCAGTTTGCAATAGCTTGCCATACGAATAGCATCGTGATACACTTCTTGGGTGGCTATAGAACCAACCAACAAAAAAGACCTGGGGAGCTTATGCGGAGAGTGGGCGCGCGGTCTGAGTTGATGGGATGGGAACAGATCAGAACTGTTTCAGGTGGGAATAAACATGTCTAATGCCTGGCGTATCTTCGTGGTTGAGGGAGAGGAAAATCTCAACCGGAGCATAGTCAACTCTCTGCAGAAGGACGGCTATTTTGTGCAGGGGGCATTAAGTGATGCCGATGCATTGCGTGCCCTTTGGGCAGAAGAGTTTGATGTGGTGATATGCGATGTGAAGACGCCCGCCAGTGGTTTTGACTTTATGCAATGGCTGCGTGCTTACCGCCCTAAGACGCGGACGATTATTGTTGGAGATACGGACACGCCGCTCGTTTGTACGCAGGCGTTAGAGAGCGGGGCCGCCGGATATTTGGCCAAGCCACTGGATTTGCGTCTGTTGCGAGAGGAATTGCGGCGGGTGTTGCAGCCAACAGGTTTTACCGCAGATCTGGACTCATTTGATTTGTTAGATGTGATCCAGATTGTGACGATGAGCCGCAAAAGCATCGCGCTACTAGTGAGCACTGGGGTAGAGGAGCGAGGAGTTTTGCATTTCCAGGCTGGTGAGCTGGTCTGGGCCGAGTATGGAACGTTGCGAGGAGAAGAGGCGTTTTTCGCGCTGGCCGCCCATAAAAATGGGACAGTGATGGAGCAGCCCTGGAGTGGTCAGGCGATCTCAAATGTGACTCAGCCGCTTTCCCGCCTGATCTTGCAGGCCCTTCAGTATCGTGCAAAATACGCTCATGGCCAGCAGCCAGAGGCCGATCCTCTGGCAAATGACTTGTCAGGCTCATTTGCCCTGGATGAGGTCGATGATAGCCCCTTTGTCTATGCGGAAGATCCATTACCCTCCTCGATGCCACAGGCCACTTTTGAACAGGAGAATCCAGGCAGAGGAACCGCCAGTCAGCAGCTAGCCGCCCTTAGCTCTGACGAAACAAAAGAATGGTGGGAACAGTCGGTGCAGCTTCCTCGCGTCGAAGGGAAGAAAGGCAACGCCTTTACGGAGCAAAATGCAGCTTCCCTGGCTTCGGCATTTGCCTTTGAGGCCCCGGCAGCCACAGGCAAAAACGAAAAAGGTAAGGCGTTAGAGTATCAGCATGCCGACCTGCCTGGCTGGGTTATGGACCAGCCAACAACGAGTATGCCTGCGATCCGTCCAGCGCCGCCTGCCAACACTCCTGGCGTATCGGCATCGCCCGTGTGGCAAGAATCCTCTCCACAATCTGCGCTCAAGACGACAGATCCGCTCTCCCTCAAAAAATCGGTAGATTCCTATGACCTTGCTTCAATGGATAGCAGCGTGCATCCGATAGCGGCAGCTGAATGGCAAGCGCCAATGTCAGCCAGTCAGCCGCGAGTGACGAACGATCTCTCAGAGATGGCTTTCCTGAAAAATGTGAACGATGCACTTTCGCTCAATGAAACTCAGGAGCGCGACTGGTTGCCGGATCAGGGAGCCACCATGCCAAGAAAAAGCGTGCGTAAGAACTATAATTATGGCGCGCTTGTTTCCGCCCTGCAAACGCTGGGATATTCGATTACCGGCTTTGTGGCTGCGGGTGTGCTGGGCCTGGATGGTCACGCTATCGCTCAGGTGGCGATGGATGATCTCGATATTACCGAGGTCTGCAAGCCTTTTTGTCTGGTGCTACAGCATGCTTTGCGCTCACTCAATGGGGTCGCCTGGGGCAGTTATGAGGATACCGTAATTACCACGACGCAGCGCCATATTTTGTTGCGTGTGATTGATGGAGAGCAGAAAGTTTTTCAGGTGCTGATTACGAGCCGTGAGGCCGATCCTGTAGAGAGTTTGGAAGTGATGACCAACATCGAGGGCGTTATTAGCGCCGCTCTGCGTTAGTCTAGAGAGAAACTCGTGCCATGAGCGAAAAACCGCCGATTACTGAAACTGAAGAGGAGCGCAATAATAATCGCTTTTCCTTTATTGTCGGGATCTTTATTGCGCTATTGGTTATTATCCTCTTTGTGATCTTTTTTAACCACTAGTTACGATGGTTCGAGCCGATCAAGGGGAGTTTCGAGCAGCTTTTTCAGATGTTCGAGATCAGTCCCTTTTGCCAGATCTCCGGTTGAGATGCCGGGAGCAGGTTGTTCCTTGTCACGTTTTCTGGCTGGCTCGCCTGAGCGTGGTTGGGGCGGCTGCAAGGGCGAAAGATGAGGCTCGCCTTCTTCAAGTAATGGTAACGTGCCAGATGAGTTTTGCTGTTTCAGCGTATGTAATTGCTCTTCAACCAGTTGATCAGCTGAAAGCTGGTCAAGTTGAGCCGTCAGGTCGCGTTGGCGTAAATCGGCTAGCGCACGAGCGCGAGCTTCCGCCTCCATCACGGCATCCTGCGCTTTAGCGGTCAGTCCTTTATCTTTTGCGTTGTCGGCCTTATTGAGAGCTTCGAAGACGCGTTGCTGGATCAGGGCGTTGCGTTTACGCGTCACGAGGAGATCGATGGTGGTTTCAACTTCAGAGATTTTCGCCTCTAGCTGATGCAAAACGCCACGTAGCGTTGTCGCCAGCTGTTCCTGATCTTTTTGTTGCTGCTGATAGAGCTGAGCCTGCTTGTTCAGATCGTTATAGTGTGCAAGGGCTGTACGGGCTGCATCGTCATTGTTTTGCTGGATAGCCTGCTCCGCCTTCTTCCACCACTTCTGCGCCTCCTCCCCTCGCTCCTGGCTACGCTTACGCAAGTGATGTCCTGCCGCTATAGCCGTAGCAACTTGCGTCTTGACCTGCACGAGCTGGTTGTGCATGTCGAGCTGTAGTTGTCGCAGGCTTTGTTCTGGATCATCGGCCTTCTCAATCACCGTGTTGAGGTTGGCTCGTAGCAAGGTAAGCACGCGCTCCAACAAATTCATTTAGTCTCTCCCATGTGTTGGTACGATTTGTAACACGGTCATGTGGGTGAACCGTAGACGATAACAATCTGCTCAGGTGAGCGGGACGAGGAAGCCATCGTCCCGCTCCACTATAATGATACTACTTTTCCGTTGCGGGAGACTCAGGAGCGTTAACGGTGCCGTTGGCTTTTGCCGGGCCTTCATCTTCCCGGTTAGTCAGGGCGGGAATGTGGTTCATCAAATCGCCAATGGGGGTGCCGCTCAGCAGCTCAAAGAGGGCAGGCACCTGTGCGACCATATTGACGATATCGCCTGTGAGGCGGCTGGCACCAAGACCTCCACCGTTGCTCCCATTGCCACCACCGGTCGAGACAATCGTGACTTTATCGACTTTGCTCAACGGTTCGGCGATAGCGCGTACAACTTCGGGCAGGCCAGTGAGCAGCTTATCGAGTACGGCAGCCTGGTTGTATTCGTGGTATGCGGCAGCTTTGACCTTCATCGCATCAGCTTCGGCCTCACCTTTCGCGCGGATAACCTCAGCTTCCGCCAGGCCGCGAGCGCGGACGACCTCGGCCTCCGCCAGACCACGGGCGCGTGAAGCTTCCGCTTCACCTAAGCCTTTTGTTTTAGCTCCATCGGCCTGACCTTGAGCTTCCAGGATGATGCGCTGGCGCTCGGCTTCCGCCACGGTTTCGATGCGGCGGCGCTCAGCTTCGGCGGCTTTCTGGATGGTGGCTTGCAGTTCCAGTTCGCGACGCTGGATTTCGGCCTGTTGTACTTTAATCTGGGCGTGCTTCTCAACTTCGGTGACGCGGACCGCTTCCTCGACCACCTGCTGCTGCGTCACGTTGGACTGGATATCGTAGGCTTTGTCGGCAGCAGCCTGTTGTTTCTTTACCTCGGCCTCGAATTCAGCTTTTTTGAGCGAAAGGTTACGCTGTGACTCTGCCTGAAGCGCCAGAGACTCAGTTTCAGCTTTCACACGCCCCTGGTCAGCCATGGAGCGGGCAATAGCGGCCTCGCGAGCCGCATTCGCCTGCTGGATCTGAGTATCGCGCTGAGCCAGGGCGGTGGCAATATCGGCCTGCTTGCGAATTTCGGCGATCTGGGGACGGCCCATATTAGTGATATAGTCATTCTCGTCGCGTACATCTTTAATGGTGAAGGAAATCACTTCCAGCCCCATTTTAGCCATATCAGGGGTGACAGTTCTCAGCATTTTGCCGCTGACGCTTTCTGGATCTT
>DASTZT010000105.1:0-4327 GCA_035764225.1 Ktedonobacteraceae bacterium | reverse complement strand
GTCATTTCGGAAAGGACCACAGAACCTCAAAAGGAGTTTTTAATGGCGAATCCCTTATTACAAATTAAAACGCAAGGACAGAGCGTCTGGTACGATAATATCGATCGCGCGCAACTGGCCTCTGGCGAATTCAAACGTCTGATTGACGAAGATGGGATCGTAGGGGTGACAGCCAATCCAACCATCTTTGAGAAATCGATCAGCAGCGGCCATGCCTATGACGAGCAGATGGATCAGTTGATCCGCGAGGGCAAGAGCACCAACGAGATTTACGAGGCTCTGATTATTCAGGACATCCGCACGGTGGCCGATCTGTTACGCCCGATTTACGATCACACCAGCGGGCAGGATGGCTATGTCAGCCTGGAGGTTTCGCCGGATCTGGCCCACGATACCGAGGGTACGCTCAATGAGGCACGCCGCTTCTGGAAAATGGTCGATCGCCCCAACCTGATGATTAAGATCCCCGCCACGCCCGCCGGCATTCCCGCCGTTGAGCAGGCTCTGAGCGAGGGCATCAATATCAATATTACTCTGATCTTCTCGCTCGATAGCTACCGCGACGTGACTGAGGCCTACCTGAGCGCGCTGGAAAATCGCAATGCCGAGGGCAAAGATATCAGCCATATCGCTTCTGTCGCCAGCTTCTTTGTCAGCCGCGTCGATACGCTGGTAGACAAGCTGCTGGACGAGAAGATTAAGGCGAGCAGCGACGACGCCGAGAAAGAACAACTCAAGGCGCTTGAGGGCAAGGCCGCGATCGCCAATGCCCGCCTGGTCTACCAGGAGTTTAAGCGCATCTTCCATTCGCCACGCTTTGAGACGCTGAAGCACAGCGGCGCTCATGTGCAGCGTCCGCTCTGGGCCAGCACCAGCACGAAGAATCCCGCCTACCGCGACGTTCTCTATGCTGAAGAGCTGATCGGTCCCGATACTGTGGATACTATGCCGCTCTCAACCATCGAGAACTTCCGTGATCATGGCATCGTCGCGCACACGGTGGAGAAAGATCCCGCCAGAGCGAAGGCCGAACTGGACGCACTGGAGAAGATTGGCATCCATTACGACCAGGTGACGCAACAGTTACAGGATGAGGGTGTGCAGAAGTTCGCCGACTCGTTCCATCAGCTTTTCGCCAGCATTGAGAGCAAACACAAGGCGATCAAAGAGAAGCAGAGCGTCTAGCAAACGCGTCAGCATATTAAGCGGGTGCGTTGCGCGCAGGACACATATCGGGCGCGCCCCTACTATGGACAAGATTTGACGAGAGAGCAGATAGTTTACGTGAAGCTGGCGAAAATGTACTGCTTTTATGCCAAAATGCTCAGAAAGAACAAATAGTTCGTCCATAGTGGGGGCGGTCCTTGTGTTCGCTCTGGCCGACACATATTTAGCCGCCATTGCCAGGATTGCACGTTTTCAACGTGTCATTATAAGAAAGTGTAAAGGAGCATCTTCATATGGAGATAGGATTTATTGGATTAGGGCGCATGGGCGCCAATATGGTACGCCGCCTGCTGCGTGATGGTCATCGCGTGGTGGCCTGGAACCGGACCGCCTCGAAAACGCAGGAGATTGTGAGCGAGGGCGCTGAGGGAGCCTATAGCATTCCCGAACTGGTGGAGAAACTACAGACGCCGCGTATCGTCTGGGTGATGGTCCCGTCAGGACAGACCACCGATGATATGATTAATGAGGTCATGCCGCTGCTCTCGAAGGGCGATATTGTCATTGACGGCGGCAACTCTAACTTCCACGACTCGGTTCGTCACGGCCAGGAACTGGCCGCCAAAGGTCTTCAGTTTATGGATGCCGGCACCAGCGGCGGCATCTGGGGCCTGAAGGTTGGCTACTGCTTGATGGTCGGAGGCGACAAGGCCACTTTTGAGCATGTAGAGCCGCTGCTCAAGACACTGGCGCCTCCCGATGGCTATCTGCACTGCGGACCACATGGCGCGGGCCATTTTGTGAAGATGGTGCATAACGGCATTGAGTACGGAATGCTCCAGGCGTATGGCGAGGGCTTCGAGATCCTCAAGGCCAGCCAGTTTGAACTGGATCTCCAGAGAATTTCACACCTGTGGAATCAGGGCAGCGTTGTGCGCTCGTGGCTGCTGGAGCTGGCCGAAGATGCCTTTAAGAAACATGGCAACGAGCTGAGCGATATAAGGGGCTACGTCAACGACTCCGGCGAGGGTCGCTGGACCGTCCAGCAGGCTATCGATACCGATGTGCCCGCGCCCGTGATTACGCTCTCGTTGCTTGAGCGCTTCCGCTCGCGCCAGAAGGAATCCTACACGGCCCAGGTCATCGCTGCCCTGCGCAACGAGTTCGGCGGACACGAGGTCAAGACAAACTAGCTATCCCGCGCCACAAAGGTCGGCTCGCTCGTCCTCATAAACGGAGAGCCGCCTTTGTGGCTCGCTACAGGCGGCGCAGCCTTCCTGCCCGCTGGAACTCAGTTATACACCAGGAGAATACCCATGCCTCAACGTAGCGTAGCCGAGGCTCCAAATCCCTTACGGGAGGGGCTGCGCATTAAACATAGCCCTGAGCCGTGCGTGATGGTCATTTTTGGCGCGACTGGCGATCTGACGCACCGCAAACTGCTGCCCGCGCTCTATAACCTGGCCCTGGAGCATCCACTGCCAGCGGGATTTTCGGTGATAGGCTTCGCGCGCCGACCATACAATGATGAGGTTTTCCGCAAACAGGCTCTGGATTCGATCAACCAGTTTTCGCGCCAGAAACCGGTGAATCCGCAGGTCTGGGAAAGCTTTGAATCGGGTATCTTTTACCTGCAATCGAGCTTCGATGATCCGCAGGGCTATGCCAGACTGGCGGAAAAGCTGAATGAACTGGATAAGACGCGCGGCACCAGCGGCAATCGCATCTTTTACCTTTCGACGCCTCCCAGCCAGTATCCTGAGATTATTCAACAACTGGGGGCGGCGGGACTGAATCGTAGCCGCAAGGGTTGGACGCGCATTATTGTTGAAAAGCCTTTCGGGCATGATCTGACTTCGGCCAGAGAGTTGAATCGCCAGGTAGCGAAGGTCTTTCGTGAAGAGCAGGTGTATCGCATCGATCACTACCTGGGCAAGGAGACGGTGCAGAATATTCTGGTCTTCCGCTTCGCCAATGGCATCTTTGAGCCGATCTGGAACCGCCGCTATGTTGACCATGTACAGATTACAGTGGCCGAAAATATTGGCCTGGAGGGACGCGCGACGTATTACGAGGAGTCCGGGGCTATCCGCGATATGGTGCAGAATCACGTCCTGCAACTCTTGACGCTGGTGGCGATGGAACCGCCGGTTGCCTTTGATGCCAATGAAGTGCGCGATGAGAAGGTCAAGGTGCTGCACGCACTTCAACCACTGGTTGGACCGGAAGTCACCGCCAACACCATTCGCGCGCAATACGGCTCCGGCTGGATGCATGGCGATCAGGTGCGCGGGTATCGCGAGGAGCCGGGCGTCTCACCCGTCTCTACCACCGAAACCTACGTAGCGCTGAAGGTATCGATCGATAGCTGGCGCTGGGCCGGCGTGCCATTCTACTTGCGCACCGGCAAACATCTGCCCAAACGCGTGACGGAGATCGCTATTCAGTTCAAACAGCCACCGCTGATGCTCTTCAAGAAGAGCGATGCCCACGGACAGGTCGAGCCAAATATTCTGACCCTGCGCATTCAGCCAGACGAGGGTATCTCGCTGAAGTTCGGCGCGAAGGTGCCAGGATCAGAGATGCAGATTCGCTCGGTCAATATGGATTTCTTCTATGGCTCTTCGTTTGTGCGCGAACAGCCAGAGGCTTACGAGCGCCTGCTGCTCGACTGTATGCTTGGGGACTCTACGCTCTTTACGCGCCGCGATGAAGTAGAGACCGCCTGGAACTTTGTTCAGGGCATCCTCGATGTCTGGCAGGACGAAGCTTCAGAGAATATTCTGACGTATGAGCCCGGCACCTGGGGACCCCAGGGAGCGGATGAGTTTATATGGCGCGATGGGCGCAGGTGGCGCCGCCCCTAAAAAGGCTGGTTTCCATTTGTCTATATTGCGTATAATGGATAGTACATTTATACCCTTAGGGACAAGGCCAGGAAACGCCTGAGAGGACCTTTTATCCTGGATTGGTTTCTTCTGCGTCATCATCACTGGCAATGCGCCCCATGTGGAGAGCACGCAGTTCGTTCAGATCAAAGGTGGGATAACGAATGGCTAACGATATTGCTGGCGGCCCGGTAAAGCGCTTATCCTGGGCCGGCAAACAGGTTCGCATCGAGGAGGTGGAGAATACACTCTCCTCGTTGTGGAAGATATCT
>DASTZT010000104.1:0-4321 GCA_035764225.1 Ktedonobacteraceae bacterium | reverse complement strand
CTTGAAGGCTTTACAAATGAGTCTGGAGCTTCACACAGGCCCACTTTTTAAAGCTGTGCTGCTTGAGGACGGTCCCACAGAGCCGTGCGCTTTGCTATTGCTGGGCCACTATCTGGTGGCCGATGTCGAATCGTGGCAAATCTTGGTTGGTGACGTGCTATCATGGTACCAGCAGCTTACAGAGAAAGGCTCAATCGCGTTCCCATCCAGACCGACTTCGTTTAAGCAATGGGCAGAACGCCTGCATGAGTATGCTCAATCGTCGGCGCTACAGGAGTTCCCATACTGGTTCGCGCAGGTCAATCAGTCAGTCATGCCTCTGCCGCGTGATTATCCTGAAGGGCCAAATATCATTGAGTCATCCAGAGCAGTGGAGATGGCACTGAGTGTAGAAGAAACGAACATCTTGCTGCAAGATGTCCTCAAGCAGCAAGACGTGCAAATGGATGCCATCTTGATCATGGCTATCGCCTGGACTTTTAGCCAGTGGTCAGGGCATCGCTCCTTGCTTGTGCGCCTGTTCAGTCATGGTCGGGAGCCACTGTTTGAAGATATGGATGTGTCACGAACGGTGGGTGCCCTGGCCACCGATTTTCCGGTGTATGTTGATATTACTACGGCACAGGATGAAGCAGAAGCCTTACAAATGGTGAAGGCGCAACTGAAAAATATTCCTCATCATGGCATTGGCTATGGGATTCTCCGAGAGCTTGGGAGGAGTCATGAGGCCGAGATGTTGCGTGCAACGCCGGAGCCAGAAGTGGTGGTGAACTACATCGGTGAGGGGTCTAACGAGGCTCTCAGGTCCGAGGTTGCAGTGCGGGGGCCCATTACCGCCCACTACTTCGACCCGCAATCAGACCGGACCTATACTTTTCAAATTACCGGAAGAGTTCTGGATGGCAGGTTCCATACCCAATGGGACTACAGCGAGCAGCTCCACCGCCGCTCAACAGTTGAATTCATTGCCACTAACGCGTTGCAGGCAGTTCGGGCACTGATACTGAAGGTGCGGAAAAGCGTATTGCGTCATTGAATGCACCGACGGGATGTACTCTAAAGCAGAATCTCGTGGTCGCGGCGCAGCAGGCTGATGACGAGCCGGATGACCGAGGAGAGCGAGGCGTGCCATCGTGTCTCGCGCGGTGACACGCGTGCGCGCTCGGTGAACAGTGTTGCGACGAAGAGTCCGAGCAGTGCCATGCCGACGCCTGAGACCACCATCGCGGTCGAGAGCCTGGTGGCCCAGCCAAGGACCCCGAAGGCAACGATCCCTGCGACTCCTCCGACCAGGCCGAAGCGGGCACCCGCCGTCAACACGCGGGCGATCCACTGGGGTTGAGCGAGCTCGTCGGTGAGCCAGGCCACATCGGCACCAATGATCAAGGCCCACCCTACTCCCCACACGATTTGTGTCCCCACCAGCAAGGGAAACGCCGTCACCAATCCGGTCATTACCATAGAAGCTCCCAGCAACAGGTGGCCGATCACCAGTGGCCGCTTGCGTCCGAGCGCGTCGGCCCAGACGCTGGTCGGGATGTCGAAGAGCACCAGGGTGATCGATGTCACCGTGCCGAGCAAGACGAGTCTTGCGGCGGACAGATGCGCCCCGACCACGAAATAGAGGCCGGAGGTCAGCACGTAGCCTCGGTTGAACGTTCCGCGCAGAAACAACCAGCGAAAGAAGATCGTCACCACATCACGCCTCAGGAGGCAATGGTGGCCGAGGAGATCGCTGGTCTTGCGCGAGTTGCGGAAGAGCCACCAAATCGGGGGAGGCTCAACAATGGCTTGTGGCGGGTTTTCTGTCATGTATAAGAAGTAGCAGGTTGTGAATCTCCCCTAAATTGTTACGTATATCCAATTCCCTCTCGCTCAAGTGTAAATCCCAACATTGTTCACCTGGCTTCCCTTTTCAGGGGAGAGTCTTGTCAGGGGCAAGCAAGTATGGGAACGCCCTGCGTTTTCTTTCCTTGTGCCGATGTGGGAGTAAAGAGGAGGGCGAGCCTGCATGGGAAAAAGGTCCCATAGAGACTGCCGAGAAAAAAAAGAAAGCTGAGCGGTCTCGCTCGGTGTCTTGACGAGTGGAGCATTCTTGCCATGCAAAGCATCAGTTGGTATGGTTCGACTATGCCCACAGGAACCTGGAGAGAGAGGGATTGCGGAAATCCAGATGGTCTGCCGCAGATCTTCACCGGGCGGCTACCTGGCGTGGTTGCGCCCTACGCAACTCACTGCTGTCTTCACCTGGTTCAAATGCTGGTCTTTTGAGGTTCGTTTTGTATATTTGCATGTAGCAATAGAGTATTTGAAGGAGAGAAGTCGATGAGATTCTTTATGAGATCGAATCTCACTCAACACCGTTTTTCTCTAGTGACCATTGTACTCGTTTCCTTGTCACTCATCGCCCCTACGCTTCATCCAACCCTGGCTCATGCCCAGGCAGCCAGGCCGCATTTTGCTTCGCGTGGCGAACTAGACTGCAATGGCTACAGCGCGATCCAGCAGCCTATTAAACGTGACTTTTTCTGTGCGGATATCACCGGCTTGCACGGCGAGCGCGGCGAGGACAATAATTATTATATTGGCCATGACGAGCCAAGCACGCAGTTTCTTTCGGACCAATCTGGCTCCGCCAACCATGTGAGCTGGAACATTACCCTGCCGACGGAGAATCCGTTGCCAGCAACCCAGACATTTGAGAATGCCGCTACCTTCTGGTTGAGCATGGCGCTGTGCGATCCGAATTCCTACCCGCTGAACCCCTGCGTGCCGGATAGCAATGAGAATCCTCCATCGAAGTTCTCAAGTGATCCTTCGGCAGCCGGGTCCGCGTTCCTTGAACTGCAATTCTATCCACCTGGTGACTATCCGTATCTCACTCAGCTTAGTTGTGATGCAACCCACTGGTGCGCGGCCATGACAATCGACAGCCTGGAATGTAATCCGGCTTCCTCGACTTGCAATCCGAACTGCACCGAGCCTGTCAATTTCGCGTTTATTCAGCATGATGGTGTACCAGCAGGCCCGCCTGGACCGGCCAGCGCCACTGACGCGACCTTCACTCCTGATGCACAAACGTTGCTGATGAACCAGGGCGATCAACTTGCAATTACCATGCAGGATACGCCTGGCGGAGTCATCAATATCATTCAAGATGAGACCACGGGTCAGAGCGGATTTATGGTCGCCAGTGCCGCAATCGGCTTCCAGCATCTGAATGTGAATACCTGCGCTCCTACGAACTACTCCTTTCATCCTGAGTTCGATACCGCGAAGCTGCACAATGTCGATTCCTGGACCTTCCTGGAGGCCAATATCGGCATCGCTTACGAACTTGGCCATTTTGAGCCTGCCGATAACGACAGTGACGACAGCAACTGCTTCACTGGTCCGCTGGTGCCCGGCTGCCTCGGCGCTGATCAGGATTACGATGGTCCCTCTTACCTGTCCGACTGGCCTGATGGCACAAGCAATACCCCTGCGCCAGCTCTGATTTCCGCTCCGCTCAGCGCCAATTCTCGTGGAGAGTACGTTGAGCACTATCCCTCGCTGCTCTTTGAGACGGAAGTGCTTTCGACCGAGAAGGCAACCTGCAAGAGTAATGGAAGTGGTTGTACCGTTCCCCCGCCCGGTGCGGCCTTTTACCCTTTCTATGCCCAGTCTGGATATGGTGCAAACTGTGTTCTGACCTTTGGCAACGATATTCTCGGTGCAACGGTCAATGATTTTGGTCGTGATGCCGAATACGGCAGTTCTGACCTCAACTGGTTCTTCGGCACCGCCGATAGCGGTGTGCGTGCTGACCCATGTGCTTGACGAAGCACTGCTTACGGTTGAGGAGAGAAGCAATTTATCGCGTCTTTTGTTAAAAAAACTATGCATGGAGGTCAAACATTCGTATGCGCCCAGGTTTATCTTTCTCACGCCTCGCCCTTCTCGCTGTGTTTACCCTGGCCATGCTGCTCACGAGCTTCATGAGCAGCATGGCCAGGGTAAACGCTCAAGCCACCAGTACTACCCAGATTGGATCGGCCTTTGAGCAGGCCTCCAGCGAATTTGGGGTACCCGCGCCTCTCCTCAAAGCGATCTGTTATATGGAGGGACGGTTGAGCAATCATGGAGGCAGCCCCAGCGTCGATCACGGCTTTGGCTGTATGCACCTGATTCAGAATCAGCGCGGAGATACGCTAGATCAGGCTGCGAGCATTCTCGGTGTGAGCACCGACCAACTCAAGACCGATATCGCCACCAATATCCTCGGCGGGGCGGCGGTCCTGCACGCGGAGGCAGAGCAACTCTCCAGCACGCACACGCTGCC
>DASTZT010000103.1:0-7579 GCA_035764225.1 Ktedonobacteraceae bacterium | reverse complement strand
TAACGTAGGGGCGTAATATAAAAAGAGGTATTTCGGAGCTAACAAATTGCCTCATGTTTGTCGCTATGTTATACTTCGCACGAAGCAATGAGGAAGGAGATCATCCATTATGCAAGATACATCTCATATGCAGAACCCATTTCTGGTTGGCGAGCGCATCTATTTACGACCGCTGGAACCCGCCCAGGATAATCATTTGTATTCGACATGGTTGAATGATGAGGAGATTCGACGCTGGTTCTCCGTCTATCCCACCAGCGACGCGCGCGGCAAAGAGCGGTTAGAGAACCTCTATAAAGATTTCCGGCATATCATTTTTGGCGTGGCCCTCAATAGCGATAATCGCTTGATCGGGCTGGTCGGTCTGAAAGATATTAATGTCCTTAATCAAAGTGCAGAATTTTATGTCATCATCGGTGACCGTTCAGCGTGGGGCCAGGGTTACGGCACAGAGGCCACCAAATTAATGGTGCGTTACGGCTTTATGGAGCTAAACCTGAATCGTATCCAGACCCAGGATATGGAAGAGAATATTGGTGGCTGGCGTGCTGATGAGAAGGCTGGCTTTAAGTATGAAGGCACGATCCGCGAGGTTATTCCTCGTTTTGGCAAGTTCCATGACGTGCGCATCTATAGCTTGCTTAGAAGAGAATTTATGGAGAATATGTAGCTCACTATGACTATCACCATCCAGCAAATCACCGACCGGGAGCAGTGGAATAGTTTTTTGACCAGCCAACCGCGTGGTCATTTACTGCAATCGTATGAGTGGGGTGAATTGGGTAAGTACCTGGGCGGGCGTATCTATCGCCTGGGTGCTTTGGATGATGGGCGTATGGTTGGCTCTATGCAATTCTCGGTCGCTCCCGTCCCGCTCCCAAATGTGATACCGGGAGTACGCTTCAACTGGCTCTATAGCTCTCGCGGTCCTACGGTAGAGCGCATGGACTCTCCGGCGCTGGCTATGCTGCTAGAGCACGCCAGCGATATTGCGCGACAGGAGCATGCGGTGGTGCTGCGCGTAGAGCCCAATATTGCCGACGACGACCCTGAGATGGATGCCTGGCTCGCCATCTATCACAAGCTCGGCTTCCGCACCAACCCCATCGCAGTGCATGGACGACGAAGCTGGGTGCTCGATATCCGTCCCTCTGCCGAGCAACTGCTCGCCAACTTCAAAATGACGTGGCGGCAAAATGTGCGCGTCGCCGAGCGCAAAGGGGTGGTGATCCGCGAAGCCACCAGCGACGCCGATTTTGAGGCATATTACCACCTGCTCTCCATCACCAGCGAGCGCGATGCGTTTTTTATCCATAGCAAAGATTATCACAAAGAGATTCTGCGTTCCTTCGCCGATAAAGGCGATGCTGTGCTTTACCTGGCGGAGCACGAGGGAGAGGCTATCGCGGCCAAGATGCTGATCCGTTTTGGCGATTGGTGCTGGGATATGTTTGGCGCATCCTCTAACCAGAAACGCAATCTCAAGCCTACTTACTTGCTGCAATACCGCTGTATCCTGTGGGCCAAAGAGCGCGGCTGTAGCTACTTTGATTTTCGCACCATTCCTGAAGTGCTTGAGCCGGGCGAAGAGATGTGGGGCGTCTATGAATATAAAAAAGGCTTTGATGGCTTCTCGCGTTTGAATATGCCTACGCAAGATTATGTCTATCGTCCACTGATCTACGCAGCCTGGCGTAAGCTGGTCGAGATGCGCAGAGCGCAACGGCACAAGGAGCGGCAGAAGGTGGAGTTGGAGCGGGCGGCACGCGGCAAAATGGAGAAAAAAGAGGGTGAAAAGGTGTAAGTATGGAGGCTCAAATTATCACCGACGGTCGGCAATGGGATGAGTTCGTTGCGTCATCGGCCTGTTGCAATATTACGCAATCGTACGAGTGGGGAGAGCTAGCGCCACATTTAGGAGCGGAGGCGCTGCCGATAGGGGTCGTGGACGAGGCGGGAAAGCTCTGCGCGGCCATGCTGATCCTTGTTTCTCACGCTCCCATTCTCAATCGGACCTACTTCTACGCGCCGCGCGGCCCCGTGATCGACGATCCCACCTCGTCCGCTATGACCGTGCTGCTCAATTATATCAAGGCAGAGGCGCGGAAACGTCATGCCTTTATGCTCAAAATCGAGCCAAGCGTGCTGGATGGCGACGAGCTATGGCTAAAGGCGCTGCGGCAATACGGCTTTCGTCCCACGCCGTATGCCATGCATGTCCGACACGAGTGGGTGCTTGATATTCGTCCCGATGAAAAGACGTTGCAAGCGAATATGAAGGAGAAGTGGCGCTATAATATCCGTCTGGCTGGACGCAAAGGCGTGACGGTACGGCGCGGCGAAGGGCAGGCCGATCTCGACGCCTTCTATCGCCTCTATGAGACCACAAGCGAGCGCGACCAGTTCTTTATTCATAATAAATCGCACTACGAGGATGTAATGCGCCTATATGCCGAAGGCGATCACGCCGCGCTCTTCCTGGCAGAATGCGAGGGGCAGGCTATTGCGGGCACGATTGTGCTCTGGCTGGGACATTGGAGCTGGTATATGTACGGTGCCTCATCCAATGAGTTCCGTGAGCGGATGCCCAACCATTTGCTGCAATGGACCGGCATGCAGTGGGCGAAGTCAAAGGGATGCTGGTACTACAACTTTCGTGGCATTCCTGATCTGCTCGAAGAGGGGCAGGAGCTATGGGGCGTCTATGTTTTTAAACGCGGCTTTGGCGGCGAAGCGATGCGCTTCCTGGCAACGCATGATCTGCCATATCAGCCCTTGATCTACGGAGCGTACCGTAAAATGCTGGACGTGAAACGGTGGCGCGATGATCGTCGCCGCAGCAACAGAGCGTAACGACACAAAAAAATCAGGATGGGACACAGCGCCATCCTGATTTTTTTGTGTCGTCTTATTAGCGCAAGCGCATCGATTGCAATGCTGCCAGGCGTTCGCGAGCCACCGTGCTGCCGGGATTCACCTTTGAGAGGTTGCGGTAGACGCGACTGGCCTGCTCATATTCACCCACCGACTGATACGCCTGACCCAGCATATCATAAGCGTCGTAGTTGTTGCGATCAATGCTAATCAACTGTTGCAGAGCCGCTACAGCCTCTTTGACCTGGCGCGTATCCACGTAGTGACGAGCAATCGTAGTCTGATACTTGACCGCCTCTTGCTGGAACTTGCTAGACTGCTGAGGTTGGGCCTGCCTCTGTTGCAAGCAGAAACTTACCACCTCGCGCAAGAGTTCCATCGAGTCCGGCTTCAGTTCGGCGGCGCGACAAAGATTGACCAGGCCCTCGGTATTGTTGCCCATCTCAACATAGAGATTGCCGACCCGCTGAATAGCGCTCCCCGCGTCATCTAAGCGGTTATAGCGTAGATGAATATCGGCCAACAGGCGCAGCTCAGCAATACCTTCGTCGAGCATGCCCCGGTTGATATAGATATCAGCCAGTTCTTCGTGTGCGCGTGGGTCTTGAGGAGCCAGCCGCACCATCTCGTTGAGAACGCCCAGCGCGTTATCCGTCTGACGGTTGTTGCGATAGTGCCGTACAAGGTCCATATACTCGCGCAATGCGCCTTCAATGTCACCTTGCTGGCGAGCCGAAATTTCCGCAATTGTTGAGGAAATTTCTCCCTGTCCAGGTTTGGCCTGTTTCACTTTGCGCATAATGGCCTGCATCTGGTCCTGTCTGCCTGTACGTCCGTATGCCTTTGCCAACAGCAAGGAGATCTCCACTTCGGGAGCCTGGTGCTCTTCGCCTTCTTCGCGTGGACGAGCAGCCCAGGTCGCGGGATCGATGCTGGCTGGCGAGCGTCGTACCACCTGCAAAGCTTGCTCAAGCTGCTGGATGGCAGCTTCGGGCTTACCCTGTAACAGCAGGCTCTGGGCCGCGCTGGTGCGAGCCATAATCTCAATCGAGCTATCGCGCATCGCCTGAATATAGGCGTCAATGGCCTTATCAAAGAGACCCGACTGATGATAGATCTGGCCAAGCGAGAACTGCACATCAGCATTATTGGGATAGCTATCAACCGCTTGCTGGTACTCGCGCAAGACGACCTCGGCATGTTTCTGCCCCTCACCGCGCAATTGCCAGCGAATCCGGCTCAGCACCTCTAGCGATGTTGCACGCGGCGTGCCAATGGCGGTAATGATAGCAAGATGCCAGCGTACCAGGGCGGTGATATTACGGGGATCGACCTGCAACACGCGCTGATATTCGGTGGCGGCCTGCTGGGTTCGCCCCAGCTTCTGCAACGCCAGCGCATAATTCAGGCGCGTGGGAACGCTGGTCGGACTCTCCTGCAACGCCTGCTCCAGCTCGGTCAAAGCTCTATCCATATAGCCAAGACGGAGATAGGCTTCGGCGGCCTGCGTACGTTCTCGCAACAGGTCTTCTTTATTGCCATGCGACGAAAGGAGAGAGATCAGGCGCATGCGATAGGTCAGATTGTTGGGATCGAGCTGCAAAATGCGACGATAGGTTGTGACGGCATCATCGACGCGCCCATTGACCACATAGGTATCGACCAGGATGCCATATTTCGTGATGGCCTGCTCAATTTTCCCTTGCTTGACATAGATTTCGCCCAATACCTGGTGAACATCAAGGTATTGAGGGGCCATATCAATCACGCGCAAGCACTCTTCAGTAGCCGGAGTCAGCAGGCCATGACCGATATATTTCTGGATATCCCGCATCGAGCGAATAACCTGAGCGCGTACATTTTCGGGCAGCATGGCAGCACTTGCCGCGATAGCATCGGTGCCATGATTGGCGTCGTCTTTGGAACCAGCGATCTGGCTCAACAAATCCTGGGTATTCGCCTGCAATGGTGTGCCTGGCGTCAGTAAAGCTCCCAGGTCCACCGATTGGGTCGCAGGCTGCACTGGCGAAAGCTGCACTGGTGGCGGCTGCACTGCTGGTTGTGGCTGTGCTGGCGGCTGCGGTTGTACTGGCGGCTGCGGCGTTTGCACGCCTCCCCACGCTGGAGCTTCCGGCGGGAAGGTCTGGGCGGTGCTAGGAATAGCGGCAGGTTTCGCCCCATCCGTCAGCCATGATGGTGAAGAGGGGGGATTCTGAACCTGCGGCTTTGCCAACGTCCCCGATGGAGATCGAGGAGGAGCTTCCGGGATGGGCTTTGCCCCTTGCGGCGGCGTTTGCCTGCCAGCAGGTTGAGCTTTGTCGCCCTCGGTCAAAATACCGGTCAACCAGTCAGGTAGTTCGCCTGACGAGGAGGTTTGCGAGGGAGGCGCAACCGGCTGTATTGAAGCAGCGTTAAAGGCCATCGTCGGCGCTTCAGGCAAAGGCGACTGCGGTGCCTGATAGACCGCTGTGGGTGGCTGGGTTCTTGGTGCTTGCTGCATCCCGTTAGGTGGTGGGGTAGGCCGGGCAGACATGCCAGTATTTTGCCCCTGTTGCAGCATAAACTCAACCTGCGCGATCTTATCGCTCCATCCCCGGCTCCGCAGGAAACCAAGCAACGCATTATAGACTGTCAGCGCCTGCTCCTGCTCACCCAAAGCCCGGTGCGCCTCCGCCGCTTCCTGGCAGAGCTGTAACAGTTGATCCGATTCTTCCACCGTCAACGCGTCGAGGTTTACCCGATCAACGGCCTCGTCAAAATGCACTGCCGCCGTGCGTAAATCGCCGCGTGCCCGGTAACACTGCCCTAGCGCGTAGTAACAGGAAAGGGCATAGTCGGGATCGTTCAAAAGCATCTGGAACTGACGGATCGCCTCGTCCCAACGCTGTTTTTCCTGGTAAAGCCAACCTAAGAAGTAGCGGGCGTCTGGCCGATCAAAGCCACTTTCCAGAATTTGCTCACAGAGGCCGATAGCATCATCGAAACGACCCTGGGCCTGAAATGTTTGCGCCTGCTTCAATGCCCCTGTGACCTGGTTGGCAGTAATCCTCTTGTGAGGGGCAGAGTTCATCCCTCCACCACCTCCCGGCATGGCCAGAGATGGTCCTGGATTACTCACCCCGCCAAAGTTGCCCGCGCTACCCATGTTACCCATGATGCCAGTATTCCCTCCGCTTGTATTTCCTGGTGTTCCTGTTTCGGCTGCAAGATTGCCTGCAAGGGCTTGTAGACTGGCAGACTGCTGTGCCTGCCCTGGCATTCCTGCCCCGCTTGCTGAACCAGTTGATGACGAAAAAGATCCTCCCCCCTGAGGAGGTGAACCTGGGGGCCTTTGCGGCCCTCCAAGCATCTGTGAAAGGAGCTGTTGCGCCTGAGCATTGATGCTATCGATGCGCAATACTTCTTCACATTGCATACGCGCTGACGCGTAATTATTATGTAAAAGATAACCTTGAGCGGCTGCCAGATACTGCTGAATCGTCGCAGCAAAGTCTTTTTTCTCGGAATAGTAGCTTGCTAGCCGTTCATGAGGCTCAGGGTTGTCCGGGGACAACTGAACCGCTTTTTGCCAGGCGGCTTCCGCTCGTGCTCCCTGACCTGCTTGCGAATAAAGGTCGGCCAGGTGCAGGTAAGCGGTGTAGGCATCTTCTCGCCTGTTGAGAATGCCATACAGTTCCGCCGTCTTGCTTAGAGCAATGACATTGCTCGGCTCATCCTTCAGGATACACTCATATTGATCGAGTGCTTTTTGCCACTGCTTCATCTGCATGAAGCAGAACCCGATACCACTTCGCGCCGTTGCATCCTCTGGGAACTCCGTCAGTGCCTTTTGGTACTCCCTTGCAGCCTCCGTCCACTGACTTTCCCAGCGATGGCGGTCAGCCGCATTGATCGCCGCACTAAAAACTTGGCTATTCCCAGGCATGCCAGATCTACTTTCTCAACGATGAGCACAATTCGGAGCTCACAGACCTCAACGCCTGCCTGAATCTCTCCGCAAAAACACGCTAGTAGGCTTAAGTCTAGTCAGAACTAGGGTACTATAAAAATGGAACCGGGACACTTTTTTAGTACTAAAGTACTTTCTGCTCGTACTTGTGTGAAAACCAGCACGTTTCCTCAGTACATCTGATGGCCCATTTTTTTAATGCTGCCGATACACAACCCTATCCCCGGTAATTGATGAACTGGAGCGCAACTGGATAATCCTTTTGTTTAAGGGCCGCAATCACCGCTTGCAGTTCATCCCGACTCTTGGCTACGACGCGGATGGCCTCTCCCTGAATCTGGGGTCGCACCTTCGGGAAGCTATCCCGAATAAACTTGTTGATCTCCTTTGCCAGTTCCTGGCTGATCCCTTGCTGCAACTGAATAGCCTGCCGAATCCTTCCCCCTGCCGCATTTTCCTCTTTCCCCGGCTTGAAAATCTTCAGCGACAGATTGCGCCTGATTGCTTTCGATTCAAGAATATCACGAACGCTTTTCAAAGTGAGCGTACCATCTGTCACAATGGTTATATTGTCCTTGCTCTGGGTAATCTCCGTCTTAGTATCCTTTAAGTCGTAGCGTGTCTGCACTTCCCGGCGCGTCTGATCGATTGCGTTCACGAGCTCTTGCTCGTCAAATTGTGATACTACATCAAATGAACAGTCACCTGCCATCAATTTCCTCTTTCCCGTATTGCGATGATACAACATGGCCATTT
>DASTZT010000102.1:0-6993 GCA_035764225.1 Ktedonobacteraceae bacterium | reverse complement strand
CTGGAAGAATGTAGAACTAAAAAAATAGATATGATTTGTGTAGTGTGGAGAGTTATGAAGGAGTTGCAAAGCTATGAAAGCTACAGGTAGTCTAAGGTCTGCTAAAGCAGTGAGGACCAATATTCCAGCGAGAATGGATCGCCTACCCTGGAGTGGTTGGCACTGGCTGGTTGTAGTCTCGCTAGGCATTACCTGGATTCTCGATGGACTGGAAGTAACCATCGTTGGGGCTATTGCCAGTGTGCTGAAAGATCCCAATACCTTGCGCCTCACGGATGTCCAGGTTGGGGCCGCAGGTACGGCCTATCTGATAGGCGCTGTCCTGGGTTCGCTGTTTTTTGGCCGTCTGACCGATATTCTGGGTCGTAAAAAGCTCTTTATGATTACGCTCTCTGTCTATTTGATCGCTACCATATTGACCGCTTTCTCTTTCAACTTCTATTGGTTCGCCGCCTGTCGTTTCCTGACAGGATCTGGTATCGGGGGAGAATATTCAGCCATTAACTCGGCTATTGATGAGCTTATTCCAGCGCGTGTGCGTGGCTGGACCGATCTTGCCATTAACGGCACCTGGTGGGTCGGCACGGCCTTTGGCGCGATTGTGACCGTCTTCCTGACCGATCCCCATCTGCTGCCAATAAACCTGGGCTGGCGACTGGCTTTTGGCTTAGGGGCGGCGCTTGGTCTGGCGATCTTGCTGGTGAGACGCTATGTGCCGGAGAGTCCGCGCTGGCTGATGATGCATGGACGCTTCGATGAGGCCGATCAGGTCGTGGATATGATCGAGCATGAAGTGATGAAAGAGGATCGTATCACCTCTTTGCCAGAGCCACAGGGATCGATCCTGATTCGTCCACAAGGCACAGTCAGCTTTATGCAGATTGCTCGCACGATGATAAAGGTCTATCCGACGCGCTCCCTGCTTGGATTCTCGCTCATGGTGGGCCAGGCGTTTCTCTATAACGCGATCTTCTTCACCTATGGCCTGGTGCTTACCACCTTCTATCATATCCCGGCCAATAGCGTCGGATTGTACCTGATACCGTTCGCCATTGGCAATGTGCTTGGACCGCTCACCATCGGGCGCTTGTTCGATACGGTGGGACGCCGCAAAATGATTAGCTTTACCTATATCATTTCGGGTATATTGCTGGCGATCACCGGCTGGCTCTTCTTGCAAGGCGTCCTCAACGCGGTCACGCAGACCATTTGCTGGTCGATCATCTTCTTCTTCGCTTCAGCAGGTGCAAGTGCGGCCTATCTGACCGTGAGCGAAGTCTTCCCGCTGGAGACGCGTGCCCTGGCGATTGCGCTCTTCTATTCGATCAGTACGGCGGCAGGTGGTGCGCTCGCTCCGTTGCTCTTTGGGGCGCTGATCCAGTCGGGCAAGTCAGTCAATGTGTTCTATGGCGATCTGGTGGGTGCTGCTCTGATGGCTATTGCGGGCGTCATCGCCATCTTTTTCGCGGTCAACGCTGAAAGGCAATCATTGGAGAGTGTAGCCCGACCGCTTTCGTTTGTCGAGGAAGAGCAGGCGGAGGTCGCGTGATGGTATCGTACGTCTGACCCCGCTCTCACGATATCCTCGAAAGTTCGGCCAAAGGAATAGCGTTTATGCTATCCCTTTGGCATCCTGATTATCGGAAACCGGCACCGGAAAATCTTCTGTCAGATGCTCGTAAGAAGCCCACTGTTTCAGTTGGCCCGTCATTTCTTCGTCGTTCGTAACTAGCTCTATCTCCGTAATAGCACAGTTACGCTGCCGATGCTGGATCAATTCTTTATAATCCACATTGGAGCAGATATCTTTTAGCGTGATAGTGAAGATACCGGCATGACCGATGATAATAATGTTCTGTCCTGTTTTGTGCTGCGTAGCCACTTGTAGTCCCTGGCGCATACGTCCAAGCAAGCTATGATAATCCTCTCCTTCAGGAAAAGTCGTTTCTGGTCGTCCCAGGAACCATTCCATCACAATACGGTTATGCCATTCCCAGTTTTCGCGCGTTGGTGGCAAGGTTTCCAGCGTGCCAACGTTCACCTCGCGGAATTGTTCAAGCACTGTTACCTCAAGTTCAAGGGTATCCGCAATGATTTGCGCGGTCTCTCTAGCCCTTTTAAGGGGAGAGGCGTAGATAGCATGGATATCTTTAGCTCGAAAAAAATCTGCGGTCTGTTGGGCCTGTCGGATGCCCTTTTCGGTGAGGGAGTAATCAATGAGCCGATGAGAAAATTCTCTGGTGAGATTGGCCACGTTCTCGCCGTGCCGCACCAGATATACCGTATTTGTCTTGCTTGTCGTCACGTTTGCGCTCCTTTCCATATATTATTGCGTTTGTTTTGGTGGAGTGTCAATATTTTTGCTAAAGCGAGCTTTCGCTCTACAACTTTTTATGTCCTGATCCGTAACTACAGCATCTTTGCTTTATTAGAAAAAAGGAGCTTGATGAAGATGGCACAACAAGGTATGGAATTTGAAGGAGTGACGCGAGACGACCCCAAATCGTCCGTTCCTCTCGGCTATGAAGGTGTTCCCCATTATAAAGATTACACGGCAAATTCTTATGGACAAAAAGTAGTCGCCGGGCGCAGCAATACTGCCTCCGCCGGACATCGTCTGGCGCTGGCGATAGTTTCCCTTTCGCTATTATTGGTCATGTTTATTGTGGACATGCTGATTGCCTCAAACCTTCCCTGGTACAATGGCACTAGCGCTGCCTATGCCACGCTTTTTGCCCTCGTCTTTATGTTTGGCATCTTCGCTGTTGCCACCATCGTTGTGAACTACTTCTTTAATCGTAGAAACTAATGCTGAGCAAGAAGCCGGAAGTTATATACATATAACCTTACTCTTATGGTATACTGGGTCAGTCGGATCTCCTCTGCCATCAATGCATAGGATGGAGCGTTCCAGACATGACCCAGATGATTGACGAGGGCCGCGCTCAACTGATTGCCAACCTGCAAGAGCAGGCCGAAGAATTAGCACAGCTTAACCGCATCGCAATTACTCTCACCTCCATTCGTATATTGTGAATTACCTCTTTTGGAGGTAAACTCGATTTACATCAGGGGGTATACTGATGGGTACTTGTATATCGTTTTTATCGATGAAGCGCAGGGATTTGCGCCTCAACAGTCGTTGGAGGTGACACAGTGATTCCCGGTTCCTTCGATTACGTGATGGCGACTAGCGTGCCAGAAGCTATCGCCTTACTGGAACAACATGGCGAAGATGCCAAAATTCTGGCTGGTGGTCATAGCCTCATTCCTCTCTTACGTTTCCGTCTTGCTGCTCCTTCCGTTTTAATCGACATCAACCGCCTGGCTGAGCTGGAGTATATTCAGGAGGCGGGAGGAGTGTTGCGCATTGGCGCTTTGACCCGTGAGGCGGAACTGGACCAATCTGCTTTAATTCGCAGCCGCTATCCCATTTTGCTTGATACCGCTTCGGTGGTGGCTGATCCGGTGGTGCGCAACTGGGCCACCGTAGGCGGCAATCTCGCTCATGCCGATCCCGCTAACGATCATCCTGCAACTATGCTGGCTGTGAACGCCAGTGTTGTTGCCGTCGGTCCGGCTGGGGAGCGCGTTATTCCCATTACGGAGTTTTTTACCGACTCGCTCTTTGAAACGACACTGCGGCCCAACGAGATCCTGACCGAAATTCGCGTGCCCGCTCCAACCGAGCACAGTGGCGGAGCATATTTTAAGCTTGAGCGCAAAGTTGGCGATTACGCTATTGCTGGCGTCGCGGCCTACATCACGCTGGACGGCAGTGGCGCTGTTACCTATGCTGGCATCGGCCTGACCAATGTGGGATCGTATCCCATTAAAGCCCGCGCTGCCGAACAGTCATTAATTGGGAAACCTCTGAATGAAGCCAGTATCAAGCAGGCTGCCGACCTCGCCGCCGCCGCTTCTCAGCCCAGCAGCGATTCACGCGGTCCCGCTGAGTACAAGCGCGATATGGTGCGTACGCTCTGTGCTCGCGCTTTGCGCAAGGCGCTAGTCCGTGCAACAGGAGGGGAATAAGATGAGCAAACACCATATCAGTGTCACCATTAATGGCACCGTCTACGAGGATGATGTCGATTCGCGCACGCTGCTCGTTCACTGGATTCGCGATGGGCTGCGCCTGACCGGAACGCATATCGGCTGCGATACCACCTCTTGCGGAGCCTGTACCATTCTGGTCGATGGGAAGGCCACCAAATCCTGTACCATGTTCGCCGTTCAGGCCAATGGTCGCCAACTGATGACGGTTGAAGGTCTGGAGCAGGCAGGGAAGCTGCATCCGATGCAGGAAGGCTTTCACCAGATGCACGCCCTCCAGTGTGGCTATTGTACTCCCGGCATGATGATGACCAGCATTGCACTCTTGCAGCGTAACCCCAACCCGACCGAACAAGAGATACGCGAGGGCATTTCCGGCAACCTCTGTCGTTGTACAGGCTATGTCAACATCGTTAAGGCCGTCCAGTATGCTGCTGAGAAAATGCGCGAGTCCAATCAGGTTCCGGTTAGCGCCGGTGAGGGAGGCGAATGATGTCAACAGAGGTCCATACCCATCATGGCCTGGGTGAATCATACAAGCGTAAAGAAGATGCGCGCTTCATTCGCGGACAGGGTAACTACGTCGATGATGTGCAGTTGTCAGGCATGCTTTACGGCGATATCGTGCGCAGCCCCTATGCGCATGCTCTGATTAAAAAGCTTGATACCAGCGAGGCGCTCAAAGTACCGGGCGTGCTGGCGGTAATCACCGGCAAAGACCTTGAGGCAGCTGGCCTGGCCTGGATGCCCACGCTTTCCGCCGATACCGAGGCTGTGCTAGCCGTTGAGCGCGTGCATTACCAGATGCAGGAAGTCGCCTTCGTGGTCGCAACCAGCCGTTATGCCGCCGCCGATGGCGTGGCTGCCGTCGATGTCGAGTACGAACCGTTGCCTGTGGTTGTCGATCCGAAAAAGGCCCTTGACCCCTCAGCTCCCCTGTTGCGTCCCGATAAAAAGGATAAGCAGCCAACCAACCAGATCTATCATTGGGAGACGGGCGACAAAGCGGCCACCGACCAGGCTTTTGCTGAGGCCGAAGCCAACGGCGTCGTGGTCAAGCAAGACATGTATATTCCGCGCATCCATCCCGCGCCGATTGAGACCTGTGGCTGCGTTGCGGACTTTAATAAAACCACCGGCAAGCTCACAGTCTGGATGACCTCACAGGCTCCGCACGCGCATCGCACGCTTTTTGCCATCGTTGCTGGCCTGCCTGAGCATCGCATTCGCATTATCTCGCCCGATATCGGTGGCGGCTTTGGCAACAAAGTTCCCATCTATCCGGGCTATGTCTGTGCTGTCGTGGCCTCGGTGACGACTGGCAAACCGGTGAAGTGGATCGAGGATCGCTCGGAGAACCTGAGCAGCACGGGCTTTGGGCGCGATTATCACATTCACGCGGAGATCGCTGCCGACAAAGATGGCAACGTCAATGCCCTGCGCGTCCATACATTGGCCGATCACGGAGCATTCGATGCGGCGGCGCAACCGACGAAGTTCCCGGCTGGCCTCTTCCATATCTGTACCGGATCGTACAACTTCGAGCATGCCTTTGTTGACGTTGACGCGGTCCACACCAACAAAGCTCCTGGCGGGATCGCCTATCGTTGTTCGTTCCGCGTTACCGAGGCATCCTACCTGATTGAGCGCATCATGGATACATTGGCGCACGATCTCGGTAAAGATCCGGCACAATTGCGCTTGCAGAACTTCATCAAGCCAGAAGCCTTCCCCTATCGTTCGGCCTTAAACTGGACCTATGATAGCGGCAATTATGAGGGGGCGTTAAAGCTGGCAATGGATAAAATCGGCTACGAGGATCTGCGGCGTGAGCAGGAGGAGAAGCGGGCGCGTGGCGAACTGATGGGCATCGGTATCTCGTCCTTTACCGAAATCGTGGGGGCCGGGCCTGGCAAGCACTTCGATATCGCAGGTATTCAAATGTTTGATAGCTGCGAGATTCGCGTCCATCCAACCGGCAAGGCGATTGCACGCATTGGCGTACAGACTCAGGGGCAGGGCCACGAAACGACCTTCGCTCAGATTATCGCCGCCGAACTGGGCATGTCTCCCGACGATATCGATGTCGAACATGGAGATACCGATACCGCGCCTTATGGCCTGGGTACCTATGCCAGCCGTAGCACGCCGGTAGCGGGCGCGGCCACAGCGATAGCCGCTCGGAAAGTGCGCGACAAAGCCAAGAAGATCGCAGCCTATCTCTTAGAAGTGGGTGAAGAAGACCTGGAATGGGAGCCTGGACGTTTCTTTGTCAAGGGAGCGCCCAATAAGGGCAAGACCATTCAAGAGCTGGCTTTCGCTGCCTATACCAACTGTCCGCCCTTCCTGGAGCCAGGGCTGGAGGCCGTCAACTACTACGATCCGCCCAATCTCACCTATCCCTTTGGCAGCTACATCTGTGTGGTTGACATTGATCGTGGCACGGGACAGGTGCATATTCGCCGCTTCCTCGCCGTTGACGACTGCGGAACGATTATCAATCCGATGGTAGTCGAGGGACAGATTCACGGCGGTCTGACGCAGGGCCTGGCTCCGGCGCTGTATGAGGAACTCTATTACGACGAGGAAGGAAACATTCACGGCGGCAACTTCCAGGATTACCTGATCCCGACATCGATGGAAACGCCAAAGTGGGAGACGGACCGCACCGTCACGCCATCACCGCATCATCCCATCGGCGCTAAGGGCGTGGGAGAATCGCCCACCGTCGGTGCGCCCCAGGCCATCGCCAATGCCGTCATTGATGCCCTGGCCCATAAAGGTGTGCGTCACATCGATATCCCGATCACGCCCTGGAAAGTATGGAACGTGCTCAAAGAGACGGGGCTGGCGCTTGGCGAGTAGGGGTGGTATGTTCTGAGGAGAAGGGTGAGGACAAGAGGCGTCCTCACCCTTCGATGCTGTTCGCATCAACTC
>DASTZT010000101.1:0-9749 GCA_035764225.1 Ktedonobacteraceae bacterium | reverse complement strand
CGCGTCGCCGGTGGCATTGTGGGGGAGCAGGAACCATATCGGCAAGCTCATGGTCCTTGTAGCGAGCAGGAGGTGCTCTCCTGGCTCCTGCCAATTATTGATGTCTTGCAAGAGCTGCATAGTCGCAACCCTCCTGTGTTGCACCGCGATATCAAGCCTGGCAATATTATCCTGACGCCTCAACATGCTTCGGTGCTGGTCGATTTTGGTCTGACCAAGCTTTACGATCCGGTGAGCAGTACCCAGACGATAGTAAAAGCCGTTTCAGAAGGATTTAGCCCGATAGAGCAGTATCTGGGCAAAACCAGCCCGCAATCGGATATCTATGCGATGGCCGCGACCATGTATCTGCTCCTGACGAATCGGCTGCCGCCTGCGTCTATGTCGCGGGCCGGACACGATGCTTTGCTTGCTCCTCGCCTGATTGTGCCTGCGATCTCTCTGAAGGTGGAGCGCGTGCTGCTTAAGGCGTTGGCTGTCAATGCGGACCAGCGTTTCCAGAGCATGCGGGAATTTGGGCAGGCGCTCAGAGACCCTGCCTTTACCGCTTTTGCTGATCCCACAATTGCCGTTTCAAGTGTGAGTGGCAATGGGCATGTTCCGGCAACGCTCGCTGCCTCCCCGCCTGTTCAACGCTCTGCGCCACCGCCCCCGGCTCGTACATATCCGGCTGTTCCGCAGTCGCCTGCCAGAGGAAACTACAGTCCGCCATCGCCTGTCTACCCCGTTCCGCCCGGTTATGTAATGGTGCCGCAATCGGCCTTCACAGCAGCTCAACCTCTGCCAACGCCCTTTGGCCAGGGCTGTTTATGGGGCTTGATCCAGGGGGTGCTGGCGGGGGTTCTGGTGGCGTTTATGCCAAAACAAGAATATTTCTTTCTCGCGATTGTGATGGGCCTCTTGTTCTACATGCTGGCGGGCTTTACCGCCACGCGCCGGGGTGGCGGCTCGTTGCGTGGTGCCTGGGCAGGGTATTGGGCCGGGATTATCAGTACGGTGATGTTCTGGATTGTGCTCTTTGTGACGATCACGATCCGCGTGGCGCAGTTTATGCAGGCTAATGGGAGACGCCCTGCCGAGCTTGGCAGGATCTGGCAATTTTTCCTGCCGGATATCCTCAAACAGCCGCCTACTTCGGGGCAATCCCCCTGGGCTGGCCTGCTCATCTTCGCGTTGGGCGGGCTATTGCTCGCCTTCATCCTGGGCTGGATCGGAGGGCTGTTTGGGCTTTCACAATTTAAAGCAAACATGGAGAAGAAACGTCTTGCGGTCAAGCCTTGACCATGTGTGATACTATCTATCCTGCAATGATCTATCACAGCGAAAAGGTGGGCTACATAGTTGACTATTCAGGAACAATCTCATCAAGCCACTCTCCCTACGACTACTCCTGCTGAGGAAACATTATCGGTGGGCGATATTGCCCGTATGCTCAGTGCTGAACTGAGCATACGCAGCGAACAGATCGCTCGCACGATTGGCTTGCTTGATGAAGGCAATACGATTCCGTTTATTGCGCGTTACCGTAAAGAAGTAACCGGTACCCTGGATGAGGTGCAGATTCAATCCATTGCCGATAGAGCGGCGGCCCTGCGTTCACTCTATGAACGCAAAAAAGATGTGCGCCGACTGATCGATACCCAGGGGAAGCTGACGCCAGAATTGGCAAGCGCGATTGAGGCCGCGACCACCTTACAAGAGGTAGAGGATCTCTATCTGCCTTACCGCCCCAAGCGCAAGACGCGTGCCAGTGTGGCCCGTGAAAAGGGACTGGCTCCGTTGGCTGACATCATTTTGCAACAACTCGAACTCTCTGGCGATGCGCAGGCGATCCTGGAGGAGCATGCCCGGCCCTTTCTGGATGCAGAAAAAGGCGTCGATACCAGCCTGGAAGCCTATTCCGGTGCGTGCGATATCGTGGCGGAGGTGATTGCTGAGGATGCCAATGTACGTGGCAGCGTGCGCTCGTCCTTTTTCAAAAATTCGGCGGTGGGTGCAAAATTAGCCGATCCCGAAAAAATCGCTGAGAAAGATCCCAATGGCACGTACCGACTCTACTATGGATTTAATGAGAGCGTGACAAAGCTGGTGCCCCATCGCGTGCTGGCCCTCAATCGAGCGGAGCGGGAAGAGGTGATCCGCGTTAGCGTCGATTTGTCGTATGAGCAGGCACAGCCAGAAGTGACGCAACATTATCCGGTCAAGGCGACCTCGCCCTTTGCGACCTTGCTGTCCGACGCGATGGAAGATGGCTACAAACGTCTGCTTGCCCCCGCGATGGAGCGTGAAGTGCGCGTTGAGCTGACGAGGCAGGCGGAGGAGCACGCGATCAACATTTTCGCGGCCAATCTGCGCAATCTGCTCTTACAGCCGCCATTGCGCAATAAGAAGGTGCTTGGCGTCGATCCCGGCTATCGTACCGGCTGTAAGCTAACGGTAGTTGACGAAAATGGCAAGTATATTACGTCTGATACCATCTATTTGCACCAGCCTGACAAGGCCAACCAGACTCTACGCAAACTGCTGACACAGTATCACATCAGCGTCATCGCAATTGGCAACGGCACGGCCTCGCGCGAGACGGAGCAATTAGTGGCGGCCTTGATTCGCGAACTGGAGCAAGAACAAAAGCCGTCCTCGCAGATTGGCTATGTGATCGTCAACGAGGCGGGCGCTTCGGTTTATTCGGCTTCTGAGGCAGCGCGTGAGGAGTTTCCCACCCTGGACGCAACGCAGCGCGGCACGATTTCTATCGCCCGTCGCCTGCAAGATCCTCTGGCGGAACTGGTCAAGATCGATCCTAAAGCGGTGGGGGTTGGGCTGTATCAACACGACGTAGACCAGAAAGAATTGGCGGCAATGCTGGATCGCGTCGTCGTTTCCTGCGTCAACTTCGCGGGCGTCGAGGTCAATTCGGCTTCTGTGGCTTTGTTAAAACATGTGTCGGGGATTAACTCGCGCGTGGCTAACGCGATTGTGAAGTATCGCGAGGAGCATGGCGCGTTTAAATCGCGAGAGGAGCTACGCAAAGTCTCTGGTTTTGGTCCGGCCACTTTTTTACAAGCGGCAGGTTTTCTCAAAATTGCCAATGGTGTCGAGTCGCTGGATAACACCTTTATCCATCCCGAAAGCTACAAAGCTGCTCAGACCCTGTTGGAGATGATCCCGGATGGTGAGGGCAAGGCGGCGAAACCAGCTGAACGGGTCGCGCAATTTCGCCAGTTTATCAAATTGCAGAGCAGCCTGGGACGCTCAAAGCGCAATCGTTCCCATGATGGGCAGAGCGATGGCGAGCAGGCTTCCTGGGCCGATATTGCCACGAAAGTGGGCGTCGGTCTGCCAACGTTAAATGATATTCTAGAGAATCTGGAAAAGCCTGGCCTGGACCCGCGCGATGTCCTGCCAGCTCCTATTTTGCGTCATGATGTCTTAAAAATGGAGGATCTCCAGACAGGCATGATCTTGCAGGGCACCGTGCGCAACGTCGTAGACTTTGGGGCTTTCGTTGATATCGGCGTCAAGCAGGATGGGCTGGTCCACATCTCTGAAATGGCTGATCGCTATGTCAAAGATCCTCTGACCGTTGTGGCCGTCGGGCAGGTGGTGCAGGTGCGCGTGTTGGAGGTGGATCTACAGCGCAAGCGTGTGCAGTTGAGCATGCGAGGGATACAGCAATAAGCAGCTAGATATGGCATGGGACGGCTCAAACCGAGCCGTCCCATTTTGTTCTAGGTGATGACCATCTCCACTGCTTTTTCTTCCGGCTGCTGCGGCAAGTACTGCTCAGCCCGGCCTAGAGCAGTAAAGGAGAAGATGAGTGGGATCAGAAATGTCAGTACGCCAATCACCGCATAGACCAGCACCACATTCTTCGTCAGCGTAATGGCGAGACCTCCCAATAATGATCCCAGCGGAATCGCTGACCAGGCCAGCACACCGGCGATGCTCATCACGCGCCCAAGCATATGATTGGGCACGATGGCCTGTCGTAAGCTGGAGGTATTGATGTTAAAGAGGATACCAGCTCCCGCTATCAAGGCCCAGAATCCAAGCGCGATCCAGTACCAATGCATAAACGCCAGGGCTATTGTTAGCAAGCCCTCCAGCATCAATGCGCTGAGAGCTACCTTGCTGAAAGAGAAATGTTTGCGCAATGGGCCTGCCGCTAAGGCTAAAACGACGATGCCAATGCTCCCTGCTGAGAAAAGCAGGCTGACCTGGGTATCATTGGCCTGAAGCTGTTCTTTGGCAAAGAGGACCAGCTGCGAGCCGACGGTAGTACCGACAAAGTTTACCAACGCCATCATCAAGGAGATGTTGCGCAGGACCGGATGTTTAAGCACATAGCGCAACCCTTCGATCACGTCATGCCCGATACTTTTCCTTTGTTCATCGGTATCTGAGCTAGCATTAAAGCTCTTTTTAATCAGTCCCAGCGTCAGGGCCGAGATCAAGAAGGAGCCTGCATCAAAGGTCATCAATCCTGAAATTGGCATGATCGCGACCAGAGCGCCAGCCACCAATGGCCCGATGACGCTGGCTGCCGAATAGCTGGCCTGGATGCGTCCGTTGGCCGTCACCAGATCGTCCTGATTGACCAGGGTGGGAATGGCCGCAAATTGTCCCGCTTCGAAGCAGATTGTGAGCGTGGAGTGAATAAAGCCCACAGCGTAAATCCACCAGACGCTGAGGCTGCCAAATCTTGCCAGCAACGGGATGGAGGCGATAACCAGAGCGCGAGCAATATCGGTCAGGATCATTGTGCGTCTGCGGTCCGCGCGATCCATCCATGCCCCCAGCAGCAGACCGAAGAGCAGGTATGGCAGAAATTCGGCGGCTGTCGTAATGCCCAGGTTAATAGCGGAACCTGTGAGCTTGTAGACCAGCAGTGGGAGGGCAAACAGGGTAATCGAGCTGCCAAGATTCGAGATGGTCTGCCCTGCCCAGTATTTCCAAAAGTCACTGCTCAGCCTGGGTGATTGTTGGGCCTGTGGGCGATTGGCTTGCATAAGTTGCTCCTCTGCTTTATTGTTCCGATGATTTATCTTGTAAGTAAGAAGGTGCTTTAAATAAAGCTAAACAGAAGGTATAGACCTGACCGTCGGGATCAGGCGTTTCTTTAAGAAAATCATTAAGTAGTTCTTCAAGTCGCTCCTGGTAGATTCTGGCTCGCTCAGGCGAGAGGCGCATATGAGGCATCCCATTACTAAGCATAGCATCCTCTCCCTGCGTCTCTAACGTTTCTGCCATTTCGTCGCGTGCATCTGTCATAATTTTGAGGCTGAACGACGTGTTATCGGTAACTTCAGATGGAAAGTCAAACAGGAAAATGCGGGCCGTGCGGGTATAGTACTTTGCCACGATGCCATGCACCATCCGCCGTGCGACAACCTGAGCCAGTCCGCTGGCCTCCAGCACTTGCAGGTGATGACCAATGGTGCCCGGCGATGCCTTGAGCTTATCGGCGATCTGCTTCGCGGTATATGGGTGGTGCTGGATGATATTCAGGATGCGCCAGCGCAACGGATCACCCATCGCTTTAAACTGCTGGACCGTGTTGACTTTGAGCTGCACGGGTAGCTCTGGCATGACTACTGGTGCATCTTCGGGCAGCACGGCCCCACTTTCGAATTCGGGAGGCGTAGTCATCGTTTCAGCTACCTTTCTTTTCATATGGATTTTGTAAGATGTGCGATATTTTTAGCACGTACTGTTGAAATTATACGTGCGGATAATGTAGCATATAGTTATGGGCATGTCAATAGCAATGGTAAGAAGATATCCGCCTCCTCGTATTCTTACTCTAGCCAGGGCTTTGCAGTTTTCCCTCTCTGTCATCTTTGGGAAAACGACGAGGACGGTGATGCTCTTCGTACCGACCCGCTTGAGCGCGTCCGCTTTAGCGCCTGTCCTGCCGTTCCAAAGGGCTTGCAAGAAACGTTCTCTTTTGAGCGAATGCAATGATTTCGGGAAGGACAGGCAATAAATTGGACGGGATAAATCCGGTCGGTACGAAGGGCGTCCTCTCTCCCTTGTGCCGGGTAGCATCTGGCGAAAACTGCAAAGCCCTGTTACTCTAGCAGATGCTATTGACATGCTCTTCAAATGTAGCCCTCAAGATGCGAACATTAGGAAGAACGTAATATAATAAGCTCTAGCGGAGAATAGTCATACTACACTATCGCTATTGAAGTTGTCTGACAGTCTGGTAACAGAGAGGAATTGTTTGTGGTAAGAGCACAATATAGTTTCGAGCGGTATTTGAACGTGCGTGCCGCCTACGGAGCGAGTTTTTCCCCTGATGGACAGGTGTTGAGTTTTCTGAGCGATATTACGGGGGTCGCGGAAGTATGGAGTGTGTCTGTCACAGCCCAGGCCACTGCTGAGGCCACGCGTCCTTTTTGGCCCAGCCAACTGACCTTTCGTGGTGAGCGTATTGCTAGCGCGGCCTTCTCGCCCAAAGCAAATACCTTGCTAGTGACCGGCGATATTGGTGGGAACGAACTGACTCAGCTCTATACGCTCAGTGCGGATGGTGCGACTTTTACTGCCTTAACATCGCAGCTCAGCGTGATGTATCTCTTTGGTGGCTGGTCTCCCGATGGATCGCGCATCACGTACAGCAGCAACGAGCGCGATTCACGGTTTTTTGATGTCTATGAGCGGGAGATGGAGGGTGGCGCAGTAAAGCTGCTGCTGCAACAGGATGGCTCAAACTACTCTCATGGCTATTCTCCTGATGGGCAACAGGTACTGGTGTCGTGCGCTCTCTCAAATACTCGTAATCAACTGCTGCTGCTGGATCGATTAACGGGTGAGCAGCGTGATTTGACTCCTGGGATCGTCGAGGAGCCAGCGCTGCATCAGGTGGCGGGCTGGTCGGCAGATCGGCGCGGGCTCTATCTGATAAGCAATCGTGGTCGGCAGTTTCTCTCGCTGGCCTATCTTAATCTGGCTACGACAGAACTGACCTATCTGGACGATGCATCCTGGGATGTGGAACTATTGGCGGTGACTCAGGATGGACGTTCGCTGGCACTGGCAATGAACGAGGACGGCTATTCGCGATTGCGGCTTTTTGACGTTTCCAATGGCTGGGAAGCTCGCCAGGAGCTGATGGGGCCGACCTTGCCCGGTGGCGTGGTCTATGAGATCACATGGTCGCCGGATGGCACAAAATTAGCGGTGGTATTTGCCAGCTCCATTGATGCCAGAGATGTCTGGGTCTGGGATATGCAGGCGGCCAATGTACAACGCGCCACGCAAAGTTCGCTGGGAGGCATTCCTCGTGAATCGCTGGCGACTCCATCGCTGGTGCATTTCCCAACGTTCGATGGCCGCGAAATTCCTGGCTTTCTCTATCTGCCATCTGGAGAGCAGGTCGCTTTGCCGGTGGTGATAATTGTCCACGGCGGCCCAGAGAGCCAGGCCCGCCCTGGCTTCGATGCTGTCTCGCAATATCTGGTGGCGTCCGGCTATGGGGTTTTCGTTCCTAACGTTCGCGGCAGTACTGGCTATGGCTATGAATATCAGAGCCTGGACGATGTGCGCAAGCGTATGGATTCGGTAGCGGACTTGCAATATGCGGCCTTCTGGTTGGGGAAGAGCGGTATTGCTGATCCGCGCCGTATCGCTGTGATGGGCGGGAGCTATGGAGGTTTCATGGTGTTGTCCGCCATCACCACCTATCCTGACCTCTGGGCGGCGGCAGTGGATATTGTGGGTATTGCCAACTTTGTCACCTTCCTGGAAAATACCGGGCCGTGGCGGCGCAAAAGGCGTGAGGCTGAATACGGTAGCCTGGAAAATGACCGTGAGTTTTTGGAACGAATATCGCCAATTCGTTCGGTAGATCGCATCATGGCTCCGCTCTTCGTTGTGCATGGAGCCAACGACCCGCGCGTGCCCGTAGGCGAGGCGGAGCAGATGGTGAGCGCCTTGCGTTCAAGAAATGTCCCCGTCGAGTACCTACGTTTTGAGGACGAAGGGCATGGGCTGGTGAAGCGTAACAATCGCCTGCAGGCCTATCCCGCCATAGCTCGCTTTCTGCAGCAGCATCTAGGATAACATGTAGGGCCTTGTCCTCGCCCTGGACGCGAGTAAAAAAAGATCTATCCAGATTGTTGGTATCCTGCATCAAAATTGTGTATTGCGTGTGAGCAGAGGGGCAGATAGTGATTACGCCGTAAGGTCGTTTTCGTAAGCTTATCAGGTGAGAAATGGTGGCTCTTGCCGTTGGAGAAATGCAGGATACCAACTATGCTGAACCAATTTCAGGATCGAACGGCGGCAGGACAATTGCTCGCTGCCAGATTGTTAGCGTATGCCCATCGTGCGGACGTGCTGGTATTGGCGTTGCCGCGAGGAGGCGTTCCGGTTGCCTTTGAGATAGCAAAATCGCTCCTTGTTCCTCTGGATGTGCTGGTTGTGCGTAAGCTGGGAGTGCCTGGAGAGGAAGAACTGGCGATGGGCGCGATTGCCTCCGGTGGCGTCCTGGTGCTCAATGAGCGTGTCGTCAAGTCGTTGGGCATCTCTCAGGAAGATATTAACCGCGCAGCAGCGTTTGAGCGCAAGCTTTTGCAGCAGCGCGAACGGCTCTACCGAGGAGATCGTGTTCCCTATGAAGTGAAGGATCGCACCGTTATTCTTGTTGACGATGGGATCGCGACCGGAGCAACCATGCAAGCAGCAGTTTCTGCTTTGCACCAGCAGCATTGCGCCCATATTGTAATTGCTACTCCTGTCGCTGCTGCTCAGACCTGCGATGAGCTTGAGACTATCGTGGATGAGGTTGTGTGTCTTCTCAAGCCTGAGCTATTCTTCGCGGTGAGCTACTGGTATGAGCATTTTGAGCCAACAAGCGATGAGGAAGTACATCGTTTGCTCGAAGAGGCAGCCAGGATTGTTCCTGCACAGAACAATCCTCCTGCCTAGCACAAGCTACTGTGTGCGTCGTTGCAGCCTTTCGATCAGCAAAGGTAATAAAACGTGTACGTCGCCAACGACGCCAAGATCGGAATGCTTGAAAATTGCGGCTCGCTTGTTTTTGTTGATGGAGAGCACATATCCGGCTTTGCGGATGCCCGCGATATGTTCTGCGGCTCCGCGAATCCCCAGCGCGATATAGAGTTGGGGCGAAACGGCTCGTCCCGTCAGGCCTATCTGTTGCTGTTTGGGAAGCCATCCTTTGTCGGTCACGTTCCTGGTCGCTCCTAGCGCCGCGTGCAACAGTTCCGCCAACTGGTACGCGGGCTGGTACTGGTCGGGTTCGCCCATGCCCATGCCTATGCCAATGACGGTATGGGCCGATTCCAGTGCGGCTACACCCGTATCATGCTGCTCCCGACTGATAATGCGCACCCGCACCTCTCTGGCAAGCTCATTTGCAAGCACAACTTGTTCTATGGTTGGTGTGCGGCTGAAGTCCGGGGCGATGGCGCTAAGCATGCCTGGACGCAGGGTTGCCATCGCTGGCGTGGTGTTGGAGAGGATGGACGAAATAATGCTGCCACCAAAAGCTGGCTTATACTGCACCAGGCGCTGCTGCTCATCGATCCCAAGATCAATACAATCCCCGGTCAGACCAAGATTGAGCCGTGCCGCGATGCGCGGAGCCAGATCGCGTCCATCCGCTGTCGAACCCATTAGCACAACGGCAGGTTGATAGCGCCGGATCAGCTCGCTCACGGCTGCCGTATAGCCTTCCGTCGTATAGTGCTCCAGGGCCGGATCTTCGACGATATAGACGC
>DASTZT010000100.1:0-3192 GCA_035764225.1 Ktedonobacteraceae bacterium | reverse complement strand
CCGAACGTATGTGGATTGCAGCCCATGCGCCGATCACCTTGCGGACATTGCGCCAGGATATCCTGCTTCGGCCTGCCGTTAGGGTCAAGCAGCTCCTCGACATGATAGGAGCGCAACCATTGCTCCAGCAACTGCAAATGGGCGGGATTGTGTTTCGCGTCCGCCGCCGGAACCTGGTGAGCGCGGTACGTGCCCTCGATGGGGACGCCGTCGATAGCTTTAATGCCAGTCCATCCCTTCAGTGAGCGCAAAAGGATGATCGGCCACTGCGGTTTTTCGATAGGCTGACCGGAGCGAGCCGCCTGCTGAATGCGCCGGATCTCATGATAGGCCCAGCCGAGCGCCCCATAGAGCTGCGCATCCAAATCATCGCCCTCAACGAACATGACGCGATAGCCATAGCCGGTAAAGAGGTAAAGCAGCTCCTCATCGCTCATCGCGCCAAAGATCGTTGGATTGGATATCTTATAGCCATTTAAATGCAAAACAGGCAGCACCGCGCCGGATTCAGCTGGATCAATAAATTTGTAGCTATGCCAGGCGGTCGCGGTAGGCCCGGTCTCTGCCTCGCCATCGCCCACAATACAGGCGACGATCAGGTCCGGGTTGTCCATCGCGGCCCCAAACGCGGTTGCCAACGCATAACCCAGCTCGCCCCCTTCATGGATCGTGCCTGGAACGCCGGGGTAGAGGTGGCTGGGGAAGCCGCCGGGCCAGGAGAAACTTCTCACGAACTCGTGCAGTCCTTGCTTATCCAGTGTCAAGGCTGGATAGAACTCGTGCAACGAACCTTCTAGATAGAGGTTTGCCAGGTTCGCGGGTGCGCCGTGCCCCGGTCCCGTCACCAGAAACATATCGAGATCGTAGCGCGTAATCAGATGATTAAGGTGGGCATAGATCAAATTAATGCCGGGGCTGGTTCCCCAGTGTCCTAGCAGGCGATCCTTGATATCCTCTGGCCGCAAAGGCTGTTCTAGCAGCACATTATCTTTCAAATAAATCTGGGCCGCCGCCAAATAATTTGCCAGGCGACGGTAACGCGCAATCTCGTCCAGTTCTGCACTATGGGTGTGGCGAACCTCCTCCGCCGTAATTTTCATGCCTGTCACAGGCGTAGCACTCGTAGCTGTTTCTATCGTCATACGAAATCTCCTTTAAGGCTGGATTGCCGTTCAATCGGGAACGCTACAACAACAGCGTTCCCGATTGTTTTTATAGCTTCGCTATTTGAAATGAAGATCGTAATTATGAGTTATCAGTATCACGCCATCGTAAATATAATTGTTACATATGTTCGTAGCAGCCAGCTCTGGAACTTTCAGGAGCAAGCAGTAAGCTTACCCGCGCTTGATACCCCTGGTCGTTTTGCCCGGCAGCACCGTTCGCTGTAAAAAGCGAGGAATATTCATTAGAGAGCAACCAGGGAGATATTTATGGAATCTTTATTGCGGTCTCGACAACAGCGTGATAAGATCAACCTTGTGCGCGAAATTGGCTACTTCGGACTGAATGCTGTTCTCAATCCATCCTGGTCCCGTGAGTCAGGAAGAGTTTAAACTAGGTCTGGCGGGCCTATCCGTATTTGTAAGGATTGCAGTATGGGGAAGACATATTTTCTTGATCTCCCGACCCTGCTCGAGTATCTTCGCGGACAATCATGTGTGCTTACAACAGTGGTGACGATTTCGGGTAAGTCGGGAAATGGTTATGTGTTTCTGAAAGATGGCGTGGCCATCAAATATTTAATTCGTATGCAAGATGGAATGCAGCTTGAAGGCCAGCTGGCATATCCACATCTGGAAGTATGTACCCAATGGCAGGTGCAGTTAGAACAAGAAGTTCCAGCAGCGCCACAGTCCTCCCCACCCCCCCAGCCTGGTAGCACCGGCCCCTCCTCGTCTCCTCAGAAGGCTCTGACGCAAAAGAGGATGTTAGATCCCTCTTTGCTGGGGCACCTGGATATGAGGCAACGCCTGGTTCTCCGTACAGTTTTGACGATGGTCAATGGGCAGAGGACCGCCCGGCAGATCAAAGAACAACTCAATTTACCTCCCAATGTCATTGATGAGGTATTAGCATATCTTCTCTCAATTGACATTATTGAATGATTTGCTCCGATAAAAGGAGGAAGAGAAACATGGGAACTTTTCTCAACTGGTGGTATGGCATTTCACTGCCGAAGCGAGGGCCAGATACAACGCCAATAGAAAGAGAACGAACCAGGTACGAACGTCTGACAAGCGCGTTTGCGCTGCTCCTGCTCATTACATATATGCCGTTAGGCCCTATCATGTTTTTTGATTCCCCGCACAGCCCGTCATCGCCACCGATTGCCGTTGCCCTGTTATGCCTCCTGGTCGGCGCGATCATGCTGGGGCGCTGGGGCTGGCATATTCCCTCCGCGACCTGCGTTGTCCTCTTCATCGTCCTCGGCGTGACCGGCCCTCTGGTGACAAATCTGCTTGATCCCACCCTGTTGCCCATCTTTGGCCTGCTCTCCGTTGCCATCATTCTGGCCGGGGCGCTCATGCCTCCACAGGCCGCTCTGGTTGTCGGGGCGGGGAGCTGTATTGAAATCGTGCTGATCTCCGTTTTTCAGCCTCATACCGTTGCCTATGAGGCCATGCTCCAGCGGAATCTCTTCACGGTTACGCTGATGTTGCCCATCGCGATCCAGGTGATAATTTCGGTTGTGATCTATGCGATTATGCGCAACTGGATTATGACGATTCGCCGGGCAGACCGGGCGGAGGAGATTATTGCGTTGCAGAAAGAAGTCGCGGAATACCAGCGCGGGCGTTCTGTGGAAAAAGAGCAATTGGAGGAGGGATTTTATAAGATCGCGGATGCCTACACCCGGATAGCGAATGGAGATTTTCAGGCGCGGGTGTCTTTAAGCGAAGGCAATGTGTTGTGGTCAATTGCTCTGCCGCTCAACAACCTGCTGAACCGTCTCCAGTACTGGAAAAATGATGTGGATATGCTTGTATATACACGTAATGCTGCTCGTCAGGTTGCCGAGAACCTGCATTACGCGATTGCGTCCGGTCGGCCCGTGATTTTACAGCCAACTGGCACACCGCTCGATCCCGTGCTGGTTGAGATCAATAAAATTGTTGGCACGCAGTCATTCTCCAGGACGACCTCCTCGCTGCACGACCGACCAATGGAACGCTAGCTTTGTAGCTCAAA
>DASTZT010000099.1:0-3340 GCA_035764225.1 Ktedonobacteraceae bacterium | reverse complement strand
GGGATCACTCGCAGGATAGTCTACCGCCAGATTGCTATCCTGACAATCATAGGCTCCAGCATCCCCAGAGGCTGCAAAAAAAGACATGCCTTGAACCGCCCCTTGCGCAAAAATCGTATTGAGCGTCTGCATCGTGGCACTGCCCGTCACTGCTTCACACGCTCCCCAGCTCATGCTCACAATCGACGTATGGTCATCGGTGACAATGCGATTGACGGTATCATTGAATCCCTGAACGGTATTGGGGCCCTCATAGATGAGCTGCTGAGCATGGGGCGCGATTGCTGCCGCCACCTCCATGTCCAGTTCCACTTCGATGGCATTCGCGCCTGCGGCACCGCTATACCCGTCAACCAGGGTCGTCGAGGCATTGATGGTGCCGAGGTGATAGGAGCTTGCGTATTGCTCGACATCGCTGAGCTGATACCCATCCAGTTCAAGAAAAGCAATAGACTGGTGATCGCCATAGATATTGCTCTGCTGCAATGGCGCACTATCGTAAGCGGCAGCCAGACCTTGCGGAGTGAAACCGCTCCCTCCCCCTTTCAGGCTCTTCGTCTGCATGAGGTGATGCGTATGAAAATGCACGCTGCTATCTAACCCGCTTACCGAGGCAACAAAAGGGCGGAGCTTTGAGGGGATGTGCGGCTGCGTTGCATTGGCAGAGAAGGTTGCTTTCCCCATCTGGTAATCGTTCATCTGCACGTCAAAGGCTTGCTGAGCTTGTGAAACCGTCCCGACCACGTCGATGAGTAAATTGTTAGATGCAACACTTTTAATCCTCAGCCCCTGGCTTTGCAAAAACTGCGTGACCTGTTGGACCTGATCGGCAGCCGGGGCAAAACGTTCTTTGAATTGCTCAGGCGTCAAAAAATGACGATAGAGTGGCGATGTGGGATTGCGAACAGCCAGCACCAGGTCACTCAGTTCCTGCTGGTTGCGCGGCTGCAATCCAATGGTGAGCGCGAGAGGCTGATCGAGACGAGTTGGTCGCACATACTGGGCTTGATGCGCAAGAGGCGCAGCCTGACTGCTTAGAGGAACAAACGGACCATACGCGTGCAAGCCGTTCATCGTGGCAAATGCGCTCGTGGCCTGGTCCTTCCCCAAACGATGGGTGGTAAGCAAACTAGCCCCAACTACAACCACCATGACCATGACTGCGACAAAGGTTCGTGCCAGCTTCCATTGCATAGTATTCCCTCCCAAAACGACAAACGTTCCTTGAAAGACGTTGATTTTTACAGAAAAAAGCGATGGATGAGATCGAGAGTAGAGCCGTAAACGTGAGATGTAGAAGTAGTAATACCGTCAGAAAAATCTTACATAAAAATAGGAGTATCCATAATAGATGAGTGCAAAATAGACTATCACTTAGTATGTTTATACATAAACAGCTCTACTTCTCATGACGCGCTTGTGAGAAGTTGGTAACATCCATGATCGCCAATGGAGTACTAGTTGACGCTCCATTCCTACGAATCACCTTGCCGTATGCTTCATACGAAGATGCATCACGTTCAGCATCAGCAAGTCAAGAGCGAGGAAACGAGGAAGGTATCGGCTCTGCATTCTCAAGCAAAACGATGAGAACGTGGTTGGCGAAGAGTCACGAGACCATTTATCCTGCGTCCCTTCATGCTGGTTGGCCTGCATCGAACCAGGAGGAGCCTCTCGCGCCGCCGCTTTGTGAAACAGGCGCAGCTCCGTTAAGTGGTCGATCAGGTGCAAGAAAACGTCCAGAGGATCGCAGCGAGGTGAGATGCGGAACGTCCTGATGATCGAGGGGTAGAGGGAGGCCACATCGACTTTCACCACATGTTCGGCCACGCCCTCCTCTAAGAGATACGTCGCACCACCTTGATGCCGCCCAAAGAACGCTTCCTGATCGCTCATCCTTTTTGGGAGAGCCGCTCCAGCCCGCAGATAGGCTCTCACCAGCAGATATTCAAGAATGCCCATCGCTGGACCAGCCGAAGCGATGCGCTCGTAGCGGCGCGGGGCCATCCCAGCCGGGGTAAAGGACGCGCCCATCAGTCGCCGCGAGAGCACGCCTGCGAGCGAACGGTCTTTGTTTTGCAGGTACACCTGCTGGTTGGTCTGGTCTCTCACTTCTTCGGTCCTCTCAAGTCCTGGATCAGTCCAACTCGTCCCCTGCTTGATCGCTTTCAACTCTAAAAGTTCTGCTTTGCTTTGCTGTTCTGCCATCGTTGTAGCTCCTTCTCCAATCTTTCAACATCTTCCTTGAGTATAGCCGCGAATACCGGTATACCGTGCCCTAAATGAGACGAACTTTTAGATACAAGGCCAATCCTTAGTCGAGAGACTGACAATAAATTTGCCAGTTTTGACTTCGGATACAGAGACGCCCTTTTCGTTCTTTCGAGATAAAATTCTTCCGAGAGCAATGCTAACAAATGGTGATCGTCTGATTGGAAACACGACGCGTAGCATCGTTTGCCTCCCAAACAGTCCTTCCGTTTCCAGCTTTCTCTGGAAGAATAGAATCAGAAGGTAATAACAAGTTTTCGTTCTGCCAACACCGCAAGGAGAATTCCATGGACCAGGAGCAGTATAAGGATCTGCTTGAGCGTATTCGTGACCATTGCCACCACACTGCATGGGACGCGCTGCATCTCGGTCCGAAAGAGTGCTGGCCGATAAAAGCCACCGCTGAGTATGATGGCTGGTACATCCCTTCCCGTGAAACATTCGTCGCGCTAAAAAAGGAATGCAACGAGCAGGAGCCACACTTGGCATTTCCACCAGCCACAGAGCGGCAAATCAAAGAAACGGAACGACAGCTCGGCTTCCCTTTGCCGCTCCTGCTTCGACTGCTCTATACGCAGGTTGCCAATGGCGGCTTTGGTCCTGGTTACGGCATCATTGGAGTGCTTGATGGCTTTTCTCTCCTGGATGGTTTTGGCGACACTATCGTCGTCGGATATCAAAAGGCCATCGCTCATGCAACGCAGCTTGTACGGTTGGAGGCATATGAAATGGCTGCGCGTGGTTCATTGTCTCAAGAGCAGATCGCGCTGGAAGGAGAGCGCATCTATCTGCGCGACTTCCCTGAGAGAGCCTGGGCAGAATACCTTGTTCCTCTCTGTTATTGGGGCTGTGGAATATGTACCTACCTGGATGCAAGCACCGAGCATATTTTTCAAGGAATGGGGCGGCCTCATCTGTTTGTTGCAGCTTCGCTCGAAGCATGGTTGGAGCGCTGGTTAGCCAGTGAGTCGCTCCAGTTTTTGTAGGAGCTTCGCTACCAAAAACAACAGGAAGTATCGTTTCACGCTGGAAGCTGTGCGATTGGAGTAAAAGCAGAAAACAGATGCAT
>DASTZT010000098.1:0-11417 GCA_035764225.1 Ktedonobacteraceae bacterium | reverse complement strand
AACTGGGACGGATTCCTGCGAATGTGATTGTGCAGACTCCGCCGGGCTATATGCTGCTGCTGACTATGCGTAGCAGCACAGCGAGGCGCAAAGGGCTGCTGATCCCAAATGGCGTGGGAGTCATCGACCAGGACTATTGCGGTGAGGGCGATGAATTGATGATCTCGGTCTATAATTTTCGTGATGAAGCGGTGATGGTGCTGCGAGGAGAGCGTATTGCTCAGGGAATATTTGTGCCGGTTATGCGCGCTACCTGGCAGGAAGTAGATCAGATGGGGCCAGGGCGCGGCGGTTTTGGAAGTACAGGTGCATGATGCCACTACCCGATTATTATGCTATGCTCGAAGTGTTACCGAGCGCGACCCTGGATGAGATCAAGCAGGCGTATCGTCGTCTGGCCCGCATCCACCACCCCGACCTCCAGTCAGTGCCAACCCGCGATACCCGCATCAAACAACTCAACGAAGCCTATAATATACTGAGCGATCTGAGCAAGCGAACTGCCTATGATATGCGGCGTCTGCAAGAGGTGCGTCGTGCTCTGCTCCTGGAAGTATTGCGCCAGCAACAAGAGGCGGCTAGGCGCGAGCCGAAAATGACCTGGACGCAGGGAGCTGCAGGCTTTGTGCGAGAACTGAAAAAGGGCCTGCGGGAAGAATAGTATTGATATTTCTCAAAATTCAAAGTTAACAACGACTGAACCAACTCCCTCCAGCCCGGAAGGGCCTGTTACACCGGACAAGTTAATTTACCTATCAAAAATCTAGTGTCACTCGACAACGCGCTTTATATATGTTAAACTGAAATAAGAAAACATGTGGGAGGATGCGCGTGGCTGGTTCCTGGGATGGAAAGTTGAAACATTTGGTCAATGAAGCACCACAAGATTTTGTCTCCTGGCTCCTTGCCGGAGCCCTCTTCGAGAGCGAACTCTCTCCTCATTTACAACATCGCAACGTCGATGCTGACCTGCTCTACCAGATCCGGCTTGACGATGCGCCGTTTTTGTTGCATCTGGAATTTCAACGGCGGAGTGACCCGCTGATGGCTCGCCGTCTGTGGGAGTATAATGTCTTAGCAACCTGTAAATTTGACTGTCCCGTCTATTCGTTTGTCTTGTACTTGAAAAAAGATGGTAAAATTGCCGAGTCACCCTATTGCTTGACGTTGCATGATGGGCAACACGTCCATCGCTTTCTCTTCGGCGTCATCAAGCTCTGGGAACTGCCTACTGATGCTCTCACGCGGCTCAGTTTGCCGGGATTGCTTCCCTTGCTGCCTCTCACGCGCGAAGGCAAGCGTCGGGAGGTCGTCGAAGAGGTCATCAGTGGATTATGTCCGCCAGGAGAGCAACCCCGCAGGGAACTGCTCTCCTTAGCCTATGGATTAGCGGCTTTAGCCTTTGAAGAGACCGAAGAGCGTGACTGGCTGAGAAGGAGGTTTAGCATGATCGAAGACATCCTGGAAGAATCCTGGGCTTTTCAAGAGCTGCAAGCAAAAGCTCTGGAACAAGGACTTGAGCAAGGGCTGAAAAAAGGAATGCAACAAGGGCGAGAAGAAGGTCGGGAAGAGGGAAGAGAAGAGGCTTGGGAGGAGGCGCTTCAGCAAGAGATCCGACGGCAACGCCAGATCCTCCTGGCTTTTGTTCAGGCCCGCTTTCCTAATTTGGTACCATTGGTAGAAGAACAAAGCAAGACCTTTGACAACCCGGAGCAACTTCAGGCTCTTATTCTCAACATTGGCCTTGCACAGAGCGAGCAGGAAGCAAAAAAAAGCCTTTTCAATGGTAGATGAAAAGGCTTCATAAAAATGGGCATCCATATGGATGCCCATGCCCCTTCATTAATGTCGATGCTCTTCCTGGCGAGCCTGGAGAAAGCCGAGGATCAGCGAACCGACCAGTACGCCAAGCAACACAATTTCCATTGTGCTGAACGTCTTTTTCTTTTGCATCTTTATACTCCTTTTCAATTGTATGCAAACTCGATAATCTGATTATATCTTAACCCATAATTGTCTGCCGCTACCATAGTCGTGGACAAGGTGAAAATGTTGTGTTACCCAGCTATAAAAGGCGGCCAGGCTCTGGGTACGGAGCCGTCCAGTGTAAAAGAGCACGGCATGGACCTGGGGGCGCGCAGATTCCTCTATCAACTGTTGGGCTGTAAGGTAGCCCGCCGTGATACGAACCATCGATGTATCGACCAACGAAGCGGGAGTGTTGCGCTGTGCAAGCCCTGCGAGGAACTGGGCATCGGTGACGACAAGTTGTCCAGGCTGGGTAGCATTTTGCAAATCTCGCGCGACCTGGATATCGTTTCTGGTTGTATTAGCCAGCCCTTGCGCATGTTCCGCACGCAAATAACGATAGCTTTCCTGAAAGCTGATCGCCGCTGCCAGCAGAATAACTCCTACGGCAATTAAGGTTACAGCAGTTTTAAACAGTGTTGAGGAGGGTCTACTCCATCGCATAGGACCAATGCCCATGACCGCGAGGGCAATCAAGGGCGGGATCAGAATCACCAGATGATGCTGGAAGAGGGGTGTCTGCTTCCAGAGTAGGTAGACGGTTGCTAACAGCCACGCCAGTAATGGGAGCACGCGCCAGTCTCGCCTTAACAGGGCAACGATTGTACCATAAAGCGCAGCGATGGTAGTGATAGATTTGAAAAAAGTTCGTAATGTCGTCCCGTTACCGTTTTGTGATGCTATAAAAGTTGTTCCGGCGCTAAGATGAAACGTAATCACCTCTTGTATCAGGTTGTGATAGGCACCCACGAAGGGCAGGATTACCAGCATACTGGTGATGATAAAGGCGACGCAACCCGCAAGCAAGGAACGTAGGCTACTCAGGCGCGTGCCAGGTTGTTTCTGAGAGATGCGCCAGAGCTGTGCCAACATCAATAAGCCAACGGGGACCAGCGCAGAGATGCCAAAAAGCTTACAGAGAATGCCTAGCGCGAGGGCTATTGCAGAGAGGATAATGGAGCAAAGACCGAGAAAATCTTCCGAGTGCTCCCACCAGAGATAAGCCAGTCCCACGCCTAGTAGCATGAAGGCTGTTGATGGAGCTTCTGCCTCAATAGTCAGCGATTGCGCCAGATAAAGCGGATTGGCAACGAGCAAAAGCAACGCCGCTACAGCTCCAATACGGCCTCCTAATGCTTTACCTAAAAGAAATGCTCCCAGCAAGCCGAGCAGCGATATAAGTACTATCCCAAAGCGAGCTGCCCATACTGTCTGACCCAGCAGTACGTAGGTTGGGAAGATAGAGAGGAGAAAGAAAGGTGGCTGCGAATAAAAAACTTGCTGGTAAAGAGGATGGCCCGCGCTCATGGCTCGTAAGGATTGCCAGTATACCCCCTCATCATAGCCGTCTCGATCAAATGGTAGCCCAAGATCGTGCAGGCGCATCCAGATAGCAATCGCCAGCAAGGCTAGTGCTATGAAGCTGACCATGATAGTCTGCCATTGGCTATACTTCTGCGCATCGGCTGTTTGAAGCTTATTCTGTACTGCTGTGCTCGCTGCCATATATCTCTACTCTTTTATCTTGTGTTTGCTCTCCGTAAATCGAAGTCGGGGTTATGAACCAACAGATTCATGGGAGTCTGCTGCGTTCAACATAGCAGATATCCTCGAAATGTTCAAGTGTATGTGTTTTTCAAGATTGCCATCAAAAACGCTGTCAGACGTATATCTGACAGCGTTGCTGGCAAGATGAAATGGCGGAAGAGGCCATATTCAAGCTTACATGTAAGGATCGTTCTCGTCTATGAGATACGAAGGATCGTTATATAACGAGCGGGAAAAATGAGTGCTTTCCTCGTCGTTCCTGGGCGTAGAAGGAGTGGTATGTGGCTCAGGTAATGACCCGGTGCCGTTCCCTACGCCGATTTTTGTGTGACCATTAGAACCGTTGTGACCATTATGGCCGTTGGTTCCTGCTCCCAGTAGGGGCTGGAACTCGTCGAAAATCGTTCTGGCGATCTTGCGAGCGTCGGCTTCATCGATGAGCTGTTTGATATCCTCAGCCAGCAGTTCATCGCGTTCGATCAGCCCTTCCGCCACTGCGATCACCGCTTCGCTATGGTCCTGGAAAAGTTGTTTGACCTCTTTATATTGTTTTTGCAGCAGATCTTCGACGCGGTCAGTAAAACGCGGCACATCTAAGCCAAGCGAATTGCCCTTCGAGATGAAAGTTCCATCCATGCCGCAGAGGCCAACGTATATGCCTGCCAGATCCGTTGCGCTGGCAAAGTCGCCAGTGACGCCGTTTAAGTTCACATTGAGGAACAGCTCTTCGGATGCACGCGAGGCCATCGATACTTTGATCAGTGCCAGCATTTCTTCTTTGCTGCGTGTCTTGACCGTCTCCTTTTGACGGTAGGAGGCAAAGGCTTCCGCTCCATCGGCTTTATCATGGCGGTGCAACGTGACGTAAGCCGGGAAGTAGCGATCCATCAAGTAGTAGCACGCAACGGTGTGTCCTGCTTCGTGATAGGCCAGGCGTCGTCTTTCGATAGGCGTCAGGTCGCTTAGCTGGCGCATGCCGAATTCGTGAGTATCCTGCGCTTCTACGATATCTTTGTACTGCACTATATCGTGGCCATTAAAGTGGGCGATAATGACCGCCTCGTTGATAACGTGCTTAATTGCTACGGGCGTATATTCAAACATGCGCTGTACGAGGGCCGAAATCGAAATTTTCGGGTCATGCTTGATCTTCTTCAGGTAGTACTCAATAACCTCGCCGCGATACTTGTCCGTGGGGGCTAAGACGCGGATCTGACGGTCAAAGCGACCGGGACGCAAAAGTGCAGCGTCGAGAGATTGTGGAATATTGGTAGCGCCAATAGTCAGGACTGGTTGGCTCTGAACACGACTATGGTAAAGGCCCAGAATGCGCATAATCTTTTTGAACCAGCCGGTTTCAATGGGAGGGGGGTCCATTTGCAGCAGCAGTTCATTAAGTCCACCGTTGCCTCCACCCATGCCAAACATACCGCCCATGCCCATACCGCGCATCAAGTTAGGACTACTGTCGCCTCCCGAACGCGAACCGCCGATGGCATCGAACTCGTCGATGAAGATGACGCAAGAGCCATATTCTCGTGCCAGTCTACGCGCTTTGCGGTAGAGATTTTTTACCATCAACACATCCATGCCCCAGAACATACCCCGGAAGCTGGCGGCGCTGGCATAGGCAAATGGTACTCCCGCCTCAGTACTGATACACTGGGCCAGGTAGCTTTTGCCGGTTCCAGGAGGGCCGGAGAGCAGGAGGCCACGAACTGGTTGCCCGCCCATCTGCTGGAATTCCTCGACGCCGCGCAAGATCTGTACGATGCGTTTGGCGGCCTCAAGCACGTCGGGATTGCCTTTGTAATCGTTAAAGCCAGTGCCGGTTTCGCCGGGCATGACCCACCAGAGCCGAGGACGGCCCATGAACCAGAAGATGGCGATGAACTGGATGAGCACAAAAAAGATCGCGAACATAATCTGGGCGGCAACCGAGAAAATTGCTCCCGGCGAGGGTGGGCTCAACTGCGGTACCATATAGACGATAAAGTACCATAGGACAACTCCCGCAAGGATAAGCCAGAGCCAGCGTAGCCTGAGAAAACGGCCAAACTGGTCTATCCCCAGATCTATTGACTTGTCCAGATCATTTTTCTTCCCAGTGGTGTTTTTTACTGCCATAGCTTTGCTTCCTTCGGCTCTTGAAGCCAGACTAGATTACTGCGCCGTTGGTCGGAATGATACAAGATCGATGAAGAGGATACGTCCTTGGAGAGTTGTAAAATGCCAGACCATAATGCCGTTAACGCCCCCTCCTGGCCCAGGGCCTACAAAGTCGATACTTACAAAACTGTCTACCGTGGTATCTGCCTGGCTGTATACGCCTGCGACATTAATCGCTTTCCAGGAAAGATGGGCTTTCGGTTGGCTGTACTGCGTAACGAGTTGATTAGGATCTGGTGGTTGTGACATGACGAGCCCGGCCTGATCGAGGGCCAATTTAGTTACATCGCCATCTCGTAGCGCAGTGAGCCAGTTCTTGACCTGATCGCCTCCTCCATCCCCACCTCGAATGTGGAAATTGAAAGGATCGCTGGCTATGCCGAAAGGGAGCTGGCCTGTGGTGAAAAATGTCGTAGTGGAAATGCTTGCCAGGAGCAGGATGAGAGCGAGCACCGTGAGAAGTTTATGTCCCTGAATCGCCCGCAGTAAGTAATAGATGCCTTTAATGAAGGGACGAAGCATGCTTTTGACGAACAGTGCCTCAGGGCTTTCTCCTGGCCTCCTCCGCGAGGAAGGTTTAGGCTCAGGCTGTTTAGCAACAGGTGGATCTGATGGTGTTGGTGGCTGTTGAGTAGGTGAAGAGCTGATCATGCGCCTTGTATCTCAACTTTCTCGACAGTTGGCTAGCCGCTAGCTTTCTACAAATACCGGTCTTATCTACAGGCCGCCACAAGTCTGTTCAATATTTATTCCATTGGCGTACTGCAATTCCTTCTATTGTACCATACACTACATAGCTCTTTTTGGCAAGATACCGTTGCAGACGACCTGAGCTTCGTAGGGACCAGCTTTAGCGCGTCAGCAGCGTTGGTCGGCTGGATGGCGAGACACCTGACTACATATGGCTGAAGATGTATTCGAACACTTTTTCTCGATCTCAACATTGGGGGTACCCAATCGGGCTGTTTTTGATATAATGTACTGTACGTACGCTGGTTACGGATCGATTCAATAATACGGAATAGCGAACGGATAGAGCAGAAAGCTGGTGAGAGTGCTTATGGACGGCAGAATGAACCATTGGGCAGAGTCTGAGGAACATATGTGGTTGCGTTACACGACGCAAGTTAACGCTAAGGGACGCACATTTACCGTTGAGGTGAGCGTACCTATTCCTCTGGGAGCAAGCGCGGAGAGGCGCGAACAACTCTTGCAGGAGGCTGATATGAATATCAGTCAGTTGGTTCAGCACGTCGAGAGACACGTCCCGCTGGCAATCCAACGCGCCTTAGCAACAAATAATGCACAACCTGCTCAGCCTGCGCGGCCATCTATGTCATCCAAACCTATCAATCAAGTTGCTTCTGTTCCTGCTCCACCCGCGATTACTCAGCCATCGCAGCCTGCTCGCCTTTCCACCGGTCAGGTACGGGAGTCGCAAGAGCAGCTCGGACGCGCCGTTCCTCAAAATGCTGAAGCAACACCTTCTGCTCATCCGGTTGAAACAGCCAGTATAGAGGTTCTTTCAGATTTGCCGGGCGATAATAGCGGCAATCTGCTGTTGCCACAATTTATCCAGTATATTCGTGGCAATCTTGGACTGAGTCCCAAACAAGCGATGGAGCTGCTAAAAGTGAAGACGCTCTCCGGCGTGAATCTCCGCGATGCTCTGGAGCAGCTTCGTCATCTCGTAGGACAGGGTGGAGCGGATGCTTCCAGGACAGGCCAGCAAGCTTCTGAGACTGCATCCGCTGCTCCGCAAGTGAATAATCGAGATAGAGATAGTAGGAGTGAAGTGGAGCACAATAATCTCAATGTAAGGAGAATGCGCGAGGTGCAGCCTCATGTTTTTGATGAAGAGGATGACCCGGATGAAGACGAAGAGATGCGGGATGAGTTCGATGAAGATGAGTCAGACGAGGTCGATCTCTCGCACGAATTGACAATGCAGCAACGGACAAGGGCTAAAGCTGTGCTAAGTCGGTTGCGCGAATCGCGAGGGGCTACGACCGCAAGCCCCAGCCGCCTGCAAGCATTAAGCAATGTGGCGGATACCCAGCTCAGCGCCGAGCAGATGCAAGATCTGGTCAGAGGGGTGTGGGGGGTGACATCGCTCAAGAAGTTGAAAGTAGATCAGGTGGAGGCATTGATTTCCTGGGCCAAAGAAGATGATTTTGTGGGCGATGCCGAGGCGGTTCTGCTGCTGCTGGAGGAGGAATAATATGCGCGTGGTAACGGGTGAGGCCAAAGGACGCAAGCTCAAGGCTCCCAAAACGCCTGGGACGCGTCCCATTATCGACCGTGTGAAGACGGCGCTTTTTGATATTCTGGCGGATGAGGTGGAAGATGCGCGTTTCCTTGACCTGTTCGGTGGCACGGGCAGCGTTGGGATCGAGGCCCTTAGCCGAGGTGCGGCTCAGGCAACCTTTATCGAAATGAATTATAAAGTGCTCAAAGTGTTGCGCGAAAACCTGCATATCACCGGGCTGGCTGATCGTGCCGAGACATTACAAGGTGATGCCTTCAAATTTCTCCAATCTCACATTGAGCAGATGCCTGGTCACAAGGTGCGTGCCTACGATATTATTTATGTCGCGCCTCCACAATACCACGAAATGGCGGCTCGCGCTCTGGCTCTGCTCGATTCCTCATCGTTGATCGCTGAAAATGGGCTGGTCATCGTACAGATCCATCCCAAAGAGCGCGTGGGCGTTGCTACGGTTGAGTGTAAGCATCTTACCCTGACCGATGAACGGCGCTATGGTAGCACGCTTCTGATGTTTTATCGTCGTTCGTCCGTTTCATCGTCATAGCTTATTGGGCCATGATTTTTCTGTGCAACGATTGATAACTAGACTATGCTTGCTAATAGTGCTACGAAAGAAGCGCTTCTGGAGTATAATAAGGGATGCGGAGAGAAATGTTGAAGATGGCTTGCTATTCGGATTGCCAACGCCGCTGGTATGGCTCGCATTGCATAGAAATGCGGAAAGAAGCATCTAGCTTCGCTCAGGCGATCTACTCAAAGAATGGCATACTATAAAGGAGAAATTTCATTTATGTCGATACAGTTACATAAACCCAATTATGTGATCATTTATGTCAGCGATATGGAGCGTTCCGTCTCGTTTTACCGTGATGTCTTGGGATTACCAATGAAATTTACATCGCCGGGATGGACCGAGTTCGATACCGGAACAACTACAGTGGCTTTGCATAGAGCAATGAACGAGAAGCAGGCTGAGGGTACGCCACGATCAGCCCCTGGCATCGCGCAACTGGGCTTCATGATCGATGATCTCCAGTCCGCCTACGAGACATTAAAGGCGCAGGATGTTGATTTCTCATTGCCCCCACAAAAGCAACCTTCCGGTATAACGCTAGCTATATTGCACGACCCGGATGGGCTAGGGATTACCTTGCAACAACGCTAATAGCAAGTGATAGCATACCTTCCAGGCGGAACGTCAGAGCGTCGCAGCGTAATGACGCTCCGTCTGGGGTGACATATACCTAAAAAGATTGATTAGTTTGTATCAGGAGGTTGTGAAGATGGTGGGTAAGCCGGGGGCAGGACGTTTTGCTTTTATGGATGCGGGCGAGGCGGCGCGACGTTTAGGGGTTGATCGCGTGACGCTCGATCAATGGCTCAAGGATGGGCGGATCAAGCCCCATCGAGGCGTGGGGCGTGAAGTATTTTTCCGCTCGTCCGATGTCGAGGCCCTCTATAACGAACTTCATCCGGCTGCCGAACTGGCCGAAGCGGTAGCTGCTGACGAACGCGATAGCGCGGGTGCGGCTCAGTCAGGTACGCCTGTGCGCAAGAAACAAGACCCGCAGATGCGTGTGTATCTGCGTTTGCAAGCTGATGCCAAGTGGTACGACACCTCTGAAGAAGATATTCGCATCTGGTTCCAGCAACTTGCCCCTGATGGCTACGAGCGCAATAAACGCAATGCTGAGCATACCATCAAGAAACTGCAATTTCTGGTCAGTTTAATCGACGAGGCCCAACATAGGGGAACTCCGTAGGGGCACTGCCCCTACGTATTTGATTCCTCTGGTCAAAAGTCTCCCACCTGTCATGTACAAGCAGATATGTAATAATCATGCCAATAATAGTGCCAATGACTCCGCCTACTGTATAGGGCACCAATCCTATACTGGATGATTGTACACAGAGAGTCAGTATAGCAAATACAAAGTTGATGGTATAGCAGGTCATCAAGGTATAGTAGCCCCACTTTTTTAGTTGCCAGATGCCAACTATGCTAATCAGGACAACCACGCTGCTTACCAGATAGAGCGGGCTGTCCAGGCCACCCAGGCCACCAATGATGACCGATAAGAGCCCGAATACGAGTACCAGGGCATTTACTATGCCTAAAAAGATAAACGATGCTGTGGCATTTACTATGCCTAAAAAGATAAGCCATGTTGTCAGACAGCCGCCTCGTTCACGCGGCGCTGTGTATTGCTGCTCCTGCATAGATGAGAGCCGAGCGTGCATGGCAGACAGTTGATGTTGATTACATGCCAGTTCTTCTCGGAGTTGAGTCACTTCCTTTGCGGCACTATCGTCTGGCATCGTGCTCACTTGCTCAGCTTCTTGAGGTTGTCCCACTTTCTTGCGTAACCATAGAGGCATCTCTTCGCTCTCTGTGGTCTGTGAAGGCTGCTGCTCTTGTGAGAGGTCTTCTGGCTGTTTTTCAGATGATTGTGGAGGATTATCCTGCATTCCAGACCCCTTTCGCTTGTATTCATAGCATTTAATATGGCCTGAGCGACATTAGCTGCTACCAGTCACAAAGTAGATGGCATAACGTGCGTCACATGCACATGATCAGAGATCAAGTCCCGTAAATCCTGAGGATCGGCACTTTCCGCCTATACTTGGGTATATCTGAATATTGCGATAAATACAACAAGCACTCGAATAAATCCAGGGCTACTTAAAAGCTGTATATGCTATTATAGCATGAAATCAGGTATATAAGTTAATAAATCTGCTACGGAGGACACGATCAGGTCTACGCCTCGCGCTTTGTAGATTTCAACTTCTTCCTCGTTGATCACCATAGCCGCGATCATGTCCGGTTCGTGGGTAGCTTTCTCTGCCAGATAATAGCGTACCAGGTCGTAGTCATCGGCAGTGTCACCAATGTAGAGGCCACCGCGAGCGCCAACGGCATCAATGGCCATCCGTAGAGCCTGTGGATTGGGCTTGGCGCAGGTATCGGCGGAGATGACCACGTCCCACCAGCGTTCGCCGCTATAGGCTTCCATGCGTTCCAGAGCGCTATCAACCTCCGGTCCAACGCGCCCCGTAATCATACCAAGATGGCGCACGCCAGCCGCTCGGAGTTGTGTTGGGAAGTCGGGTGAGTAGAGCATCTCTTCAAGGTGAACCAGCCCAGTGGCCTCAGGCAAATAGCGTGGTTCGCGTCTGAAGCGTTTTCTGATCTCGGCGGCTCCCCAATAATATTCATGATAGAGATCGCCGATAACGCCATAATCCATTCGCACGCTTGCTGGAAAAATAGTATCAACCCACTCGCGTCCGCCGTGCCCCGCGAGATTAGCTGCTCGCGAGAGGTCGGCCCACTCCTGCGTGCTACGTTTGGCCAATGATGTGCCTGCCCATTCGCGATAACGGGCCGTAGAAAGAGTAG
>DASTZT010000097.1:0-7619 GCA_035764225.1 Ktedonobacteraceae bacterium | reverse complement strand
CGACCAGTCGATCAGGATCACGCCGTGCAGTCTGGGATGAATCAGCACATGGGTTGGCAACACAGCGCCGTGAATCACATTATTGAGATGGGCAAAACCGAGTGCGACCAGCAGGCGACGCCAGATCCAGGCCATATGTCTGGGATCAATCCCCTGAGGATAGATCTGGCGGACCTCCTTGAGCGAATAAAATCCATCAAGATAGGCAAGGACATTGATCTGCCTCACAACGCCAGAAGTTTGCTCCTGATAAGCCAAAGAGTCAACCAGTTGCGAGACAAAATGGCGCAGACGTGGATAGTCCGCGCTGGCACGCAGGTGAGCAAGAACACGCGCCTCGTTACTCAGCAGATCATTGTCTTGCGGCCTGACAGGAATTTTGAGCAGGCAGTCAGGCTTACTATCAGGTATCGCACTGGCAACATAGAGAGCGGAGATATCACCACGCGCTAGCTGACGCTCGACGGCATAATGACGTTTTTTCGTACGAATGCTAAACGGCACAAACTCCTCGGTCGGAGCGGTAGTTCCATAGCTGCCATTTTCAATCCGCGCTTGCGCCTGCTCCCAGAAGTACACTAGTTTCTTGAAAGTAGCATCAGCCTGCTTAAAATCGGCGTGAGCCTGGAAAAGATCAGGGTGAACAGCCTTCGCCATCTGCCGAAAGAGACGCCTGGCAGCATCAAGCTGCTGATCCTGAGAACCCGAAAGGACACCAAAAACCTCTTCGGCGCAACGGGCCTGAGCCAGCGAGGAGAAGATGCGCTCCAGTTCAGCACTATACATCGCCACACGCTCATCTTTCCGATGGTGTACATTTAACACTTAGTATAGTGTCAAGTGTACACTATCAAAATGTGGCTGTCAAGCCTTTTTCATGAGATTACAGGGCTTTGCAATTCTGCTTTTCTCGCAACAATGATAAAACGTTGGCACTTTCGTTCTGCTGAAGCTATGGCGTCATCACACTTCGTAAGTAAGCATTCATGAAGCGGCCTGCAGGATCGAGACGCTGACGTATCTCGTGAAATTGCTGCCACATGGGGTAGAGATCCTGCAAATCGCGAGCGGTATGCCAGTGGATTTTGCCCCAATGGGGACGACCATGATAGTTGCGAAAAATAGCCTCGACATCCGCGAAAAACGCTTCATATGGCAGCTTGGAGCTTTGATGGACCGAAATCGCGACTGAGGGGCGGCCAAAGGCGGGGCTGAGATAGATATCATCGGCTGCTAGCGTGCGATACTCGATGGGCCAGATAATATCGGGGTACTTTGTGCGCATCAACTGACGAATTTCCTCAAAACAGGACGGCCCATCCTGCAAAGCAATGGAAAACTCCATCTCATTGAAGCGTGCGTTACGCTCACTGGGAAAAACACGATAGCTCCAATCCACACGTTCTGAGAGGGCGTAACGCTCGATAGTTCCTGGAGCTGCAAAGGGATCGGTGGGCTGTCCTCGCGGTTCCTCTTCGGTAGGGTGTAACGTCTTCATTGCGCATTGATTGTAACGGGGGAGCCAGAAAAACTCGCAATGTCGGTGAGCCTGGATCAGGCTATCAAGCTGGGCAAAGCAGGTCTCAACGTCGCTGGCCCAGGTGCGTTCGTGCAGACGATAGGCGGGAAGCGCCTTCACCGTAATTTGAGAGACGAGACCGAGCATACCTAGCGAGACCTGAGCGGCTTTAAATATCTCTGACTCGACGGTTTCCGAACAGGTTAACACTTCGCCCGTTGCCAGGATCAGGCGTAAAGCCGTCACCTGGGATGAGAGATTGCCCAGCGTGAGGCCGGTCCCATGCGTGCCAGTGGAAATAGCACCCGCCAGCGACTGCTTATCGATATCCCCCTGGTTCTGCAATGCCAATCCGGCAGCCAGCAAGGGCGCACCAATCTGGGAGATGGGCGTCCCGGCCCAGATGGTAGCTTCGCACGACTGGCTATCCGTCGCCAGGACGCCCCGCATATTTTCCAGCGAGAGCAGCATGCCATCTGTTGCGCATAACGGCACGAAAGAATGTCCCGTTCCTGCAACTCGAACCTCGCGGTCGCTCTCACGGAGCAGCGTGCTCAATTGCTCTTCGCTAGCGGGCTTCTCAATGCTCGTAGGCGTACAAGAGACGTTGCCCGACCAGTTGCTCCATGCGTCACTCATTTTCAAGCTCCCTTTGTACTGACCGCAGGGCTGCCGTCACCGCCTCGTCAACCTCATACAGTTCAGGCGGGCGCACAAGCTGATCCGCGCCTCCTCGATAGCGGATCACCACTCCATAGTCACGCTCTGCCGCTTCAAGCGAGACGTAGCCGTTCACGACATCGTGCAACACCAGAGCAACCGGACGCTGATATGGATCGCCATAGCCACCACCACCCGGCGGATTGAGCTGGACACGACTGCCCGGCGCAAGCATAATTAACGTTTTCGGCTTGACATGACTATCGCCATTTACCACCAGTTCGCCCGCCACACCCGATTTGCCGCCAAGCAAGCCTGTGGCGGGAAAGCGAACGCGATCAATCATCGTCGAAACGGCCCAGGGTGCATCGCCACGATAGCCAAGCTCGGTCCACTGCCCTAGCCCACCGCGATAGCTGCCCGGCCCACCTGAGTCGGTGCGCAACTCACGGCGATATTGAATCAGCGGCGTGGTACTTTCCACCACCTCAGCCGGAACGCCTGCGACTCCGCTGGGAAAGCCGGTGGTACTCAAACCATCTTTGGTGGCGCGTGCTCCAGTGCCACCGCATTGGAACAGGCTGAACGTGAAAGGCTCGCGAGATGCAGGCCAACTCCCTCGCCAGACGGAGATCCAGATTGGATCGGCCCCACAGGCGATCAACTGCGTCGGCATGGCCTGAGCCAATGCGCCGAAAATGACGCCCGGCAGGAAATGCCCAATTAAATGGCGCGAAGCCACTGCGGCTGGCTCAACGCAGTTCAGGATCGAGCCAGGAGGAGCAGTCACATGGACAGGGCGAAACGAGCCTTCATTATGCGGGATCTCAGGAGTAATAGCAGCTTTGATGGCAAATGAGGCGTAGGCGTGGGTATAATTGAGCACCACATTGATGCCCCAGGAGCTTTGCGGAGACGAGCCTGCAAAATCGATCAGAATATCCTCGTCCTCAATGGTCACGCCAACTTTGATACGGATTGGCTCGTCAAAGCCGTCGCTCCAGGCTTCGTTTTCATAGCACCCATTGGGCAATCTGCGAATCGCTTCACGCATGGCACGTTCGGAACGCGTGATAATCTCGTCAGCCAGCGGGTCGATGCTATCCAGACCGAAATCGTCCATAAAGTGCAGCAATTCACGCGCCCCAACGGCATTGGAGGAGGTTTGAGCGTAGAGGTCGCCAATGGTCTCGTCGGGAGTGCGCACGTTAGCGCGGATCAGCTTAAAAAGCTCGTGGTTGGGCTGGTCACGCAGAAATAATTTGGTGATCGGGATGCGCAATCCCTCTTCGTAGACCTCGCGTGCCTCTGCCGAATAGATCCGCCCTCCGATATCGGGAGCATGGCAGGTGCTGGCAAAATATCCCACCACGCGCCCTTGTTTGAAAACGGGCGTGAGCACGGTCATATCGTTAATCTGGCCAGCCGTTTGCCAGGGATCGTTGGTAATCAATACATCGCCGGGATCAAGCGTCTCCGCTGGATACTCGCGCAAGAAATGGCGCACGCCAGTTGCCATCGCGTTAATATGGCCGGGAGTACCGGTTAGCGATTGAGCAATCATCGAGCCGCGCGTATCAAAGACGCCGCAGGCCAGATCTTGCGATTCGCGCACAACGGTGCTAAAGGCGGTACGCATCAGCGCCACCTGCTGCTCGTTCACGACCGAAAGCAGGCGATTCCAGAGCACTTCCAATGTGATAGCGTCAATAGTATTCGTCATATCATACATCCCTAATGCATTTCCGCTTGACATCTTCGGACTCGATGCTATACTTCTCCTCAAGAGGAGCGCGGGAGTCGGTAGTCATCACGACCCGCTTGAGGGTACTGAAATAATACAACTACCAGATTCCACTGCTCATCCACCAAGCAACGGCTATCCGGCCCCACGATCATCGTCGATTCGCGCTCTTCAATAATCGCCGGGCCTGAGATGCTCGTCCCAGGAGCGAGGTTGTAGCGGCTATAAACCGGCACATCACAATAGCCGCCCAATTCTGGGAAATAGGCTTTGCGGCTCCTTTTGCGAGTGGTCTGAGTGGCAGCATCCCCCACTTCGGCTATCTGCAAACGCACTTCAGGCGGCGGCCCTGACGAAATGACACGCCAGTTAATAATTTCTAGCGGAACGGTCTGGCTCAGCCGCTCATAGAGCCGACGATAGACCTCTTCAAACGCGCTGACGATAGCGGGTATGCTGCTGCTATCAAGCTGGTCATCAGGAAGAGGCACCCTGATCTCGTGCCCCTGACCGACATAGCGAATATCCGCCTCGCGTCGGTGCCGAATCTGTTCAGTCGGAACCCCCGCCGCTTCAAGCAGCTCCTGCCCTTCAGCAGCCATCTCGGCCAACAGCATATTGACCTTCTGCCAGTCCAGGCGATCAATGCGACCGGGCCAGGAGCGCACGAAATCAAAGGAGAGCGGCGCGGTCAGCAAACCAACGGCGCTGGTGACGCCCGCACCAAATGGCACGATCAGGCTGGGTGAACCGAGTGCTTTGGCTATACGAAATCCATGCACGGGTCCGGCCCCACCAAAAGCAAAGATGGGGAAGCGATGCGGATCTTTGCCGCGTTCCAGCGTATGGATGCGAGCGGCATTAGCCATGCTTTCGTTGGCGATTTGATGGATACCCCAGGCCGCTTCTTCAAGCGAAAGCCCCAACGGGTTGGCGATACGCTCCTTGATAGCTTGCTGAGCGGCGATAAGATCCAGCTTAAGTTGACCGCCAAGAAAATAGTCCGGGTCAAGATAGCCAAGCACCAGATCCGCGTCAGTCACCGTTGGCTCGGTACCGCCCAATCCGTAGCAGACTGGCCCCGGTTCAGCTCCAGCCGATTCTGGTCCGACCTTCAACAGTCCTAACGCATCGATGCGTGCTATCGAGCCGCCGCCCGTGCCGATCTCGATCATTTCGATCACTGGCACCTTGATGGGCAAACCTGACCCTTTTTTGAAGCGATAACGGCGATCAACCTCAAATTCGTAAGCGACAAGCGGCTTGCCCCGGCCAATAATGCAGAACTTGGCCGTCGTTCCGCCCATATCGAAAGAGAGCAGATCGGCATGACCACAGGCAGCCCCATAATGAGCGGCAGCCAGAGCGCCCGCAGCCGGACCAGACTCGATCAAGCGAATGGGAAAGCGAATAGCGGTATCTCCGGTGACAATGCCGCCGCTGGATATCATCAGAAAAAATTTGTGTTTGAAACCGAGGCGAGTCAGGCGCTCTTGCAACTCGTGGAGGTAGCTTTCAACCAGGGCTTGCACGTAGACATTGGCAATGGTGGTTGAAGTGCGCTCAAACTCGCGAATTTCGGGTACAACCTCTGACGAGATGGAGATACGTATATCTGGTGCGACGCGTTGAACGGTTGCACGCGCCTTTTTTTCGGCTTCAGGATTGGCAAAACTATTTAAAAAAGCAATCGCCACTGCCTCAACCCCATACGCGACCAGTTCACGGGTCAGCCGCTCGACAAAAGCCACGCCAAGCGGCTGTATGGTTTCGCCATTAGATAAAGTGCGCTGAGGCACGTCAAAACGCAGGTAACGCGGCACCAACGGTTGAGGCATCTCCAGCATTAGATCGTAGAGTTCGTAGCGATTCTCGCGGCCAATCTCGATAGAATCGCGAAAGCCCTGCGTAGCCAGCAGCGCCGTACGTGAACCTTTGCGCTCAATGATGGCATTGGTCACAAGCGTTGTGCCGTGAATAAGCTGTTGCACCTCGCTTGCAGAGATACCCGCTCGTTCAAGCGTCTCAATCAGGACCGTTTCTACTGCTTGCGAGGGATCATGCGCGGTTGTCAGCGCTTTGCCAACCGCGAAGCTCCCATTGGCATCATTGAGCACAATCAGATCGGTAAATGTGCCTCCGATATCGACCCCCACCCGGTAATGGCCCAGGGGCGATTGCATCAATTGTCCTCCAGTTTTGGGTATCGGCTCAACGAGAAAATATCGACCTGCGGAGAGCGTTGCTGAGAGATCAGGCCGCCATCGACTGCCATAACGTTTCCTGTGATATAACGAGCATCCTCCGATGCCAGAAAGGCCACTGGTCCAGCAAGGTCTTCTGGTTCTCCCACACGACCAAGTGGGATCGTAACGCCTCGCTCTCGCTTCGTCTCTGAGCTCATGCCCTGCGTATCAATCGAGCCAGGGGCAACGGCACACACACGGATGCCATAAGGGGCAAGATCCAACGCCATTGCACGGGTCAGCGCCTCCATCCCACCTTTCGCCGCGTCATAAGCTGCCAGTCCCCGATGCGAGCGCGACGCTCCGCCGCTGGATATATTGATAATCACGCCCTGATGCTTGCGGGCCATGATATGAGCGGCGCGCGACGAGCAGAGAAAGACGCCCTTGAGATTGACCGAGAGGACGCGATCCCACCACTCTTCATCGCCCTCAAGAAAGTGCCGCTCAACATTGGTCAATCCGGCATTATTGACCAGCACATCCACCGTGCCAAAACGCTCAAGCGTTAAATCAAATAAGCGATCAACCTGGCCCTTGTTCGAGACATCCGCAACGCCAGCCAGAGCCGAGCCACCAGCGGAAATAATTGTCTGAGCGGTCGCCTCAGCCCCGGCGGCATTGACATCATTCACAACGACATGCGCGCCTTCGCTACCAAAACGCAACGCAATCGCTCGCCCTATACCGCTAGCAGCCCCGGTAACTATCACCACTTTCTTGTTGAAACGCTGCATCTCTTGTGTCACGCTCTCACCTCACGGTTGTTTTTTCTGCCTGTAGTTCAGGGATAATACAGCAATATGATCCTGTCTAATAGTACAATATTACACAGTTGTCCGTTGGTTTTGTTCACCAGGTGGAAATGCTGTTGGGATTTGCGAGATTTGCTTGACAGAGAATTGAAGGGTTTGCTATTATCGCTGGTACATGACTGACATCCGACAACATTTCCCGGTGATTCTCTCGTGCATCCGCCACTATCTCGCTGAGCCGGGACCATCTGAGACGCTTATCACTAACCTGCGCGAACTTTTGCCTGCCAGTTACGGCATTGGCGCAGGATCGCTGATAACTGCACACGGGCAGCAATCCCAACCTTTCGATGTGGTTATCTACGACAAAACGCTAATGCAGGAGCAGCAGCTTGCAACAACGTCAGGCTACGATCCACGCCAGACGCTGGTCGTCGTCAGGATCGCTCGCGAACTCGAAACGCAGACGCTGCAAAACCTCCTGCAAGATATTGCCAGCGCCAAGAGGTTGCTTCCTTCCGCAAAACAACCCTCTACACAGCAATCTCAAAAACCTGCTCGGACCTTCAAACAACTACTGCCGCTTGGCGTGGTGGCTTTTCAACGCTTAACAGACGTACAAAGCGACGATCCAACAACGCTCGCTCTAACGCTGGATGTGTGCTTGAAAGGCATAGAAGAGCGACTGCGTCCGG
>DASTZT010000096.1:0-26618 GCA_035764225.1 Ktedonobacteraceae bacterium | reverse complement strand
GTTCGCACTCCTAATCGACACCTCACTTTTGGAGTAGGAAATCATTACTGCATTGGCGCAAATATTGCTCGCCTTGAATTAAAGAATTTGTTGCTCGCAATTTTGGAACGGGACTATGGCTTTGATCTGGTGAGTGAGCCTTCCCGTCTGAGATCAAATTTTCTCTCTGGATTTAAACATTTACAGCTACAACTTAGAAGAAGAGCATGATTGGTAGATACTCGAGGCCAATAGCGGCAATAATATGCTGAGTGCCTGGCTAGGCCCACCGATGATGAGGCTTGCGAGCATCTTTGTAAAAGGTGATCTATGGGTAAAGTAATATCCTATAAAGTAACAGACATCTATGGATCTTTTAAGAATTTAAAAAATCTTGAAGATCCTGGCGCAATAAAAGATACAGAACGCATTGAAATGATATATGCCTATGGACCTGATCTTTTACCAACAAACCCGTGGTCAAATAATGGCATGTGGCGTTACCTGGCCCTGTTGCCGACTGAGGATGAGGTTTGGTATCCACTGGCAGTCGGGAGAACGCCTCTATTTGCCCCTCTTCCATTAAGACAACATGTAGGTCTGCCAGGATTGTGGCTAAAGGACGAAACACGCTCCCCAACTGGCTCGAATAAGGATCGGGCTACGGCCTTGAGCCTGGAATATGCGCTCCATAATGGGATTCACACCGTCAGTTGCGCTTCAACAGGGAATGTCGCTTTATCTCTGGCGGTGGGAGCTGCTGCCTGCGGACTTGAAGCGGTTATCTTTGTTCCCGCTAGTATCCTGGATACAAAGCTGCGATATATGCGCATGACTGGTGCCACAATTTTCAAAATCAAAGAGGGCTACGAAGCAGCAGTCCGTCTCTCACGAGAAGCCGCGCGTGCCTTTGGTTGGTATGATCGCAATACTGGCTATAATCCTCTAACGCTGGAGGCGAAAAAAACGGTGGCTTTTGAGATCTGGGAACAGATGGGGCATCGGGCTCCCGATAGCATTGTGGTTCCAGTTGGAGATGGAGTCACGCTGAATGGTCTTGCCAAAGGTTTCCGAGAACTCATGTTTTGTGGAGCGACAACAAGATTGCCACGCATTATCGGAGTGCAAGCAGAAAACTGCCAACCATTAAAAAGAATGTGGGAAGGTCGCTCCGTATTCCCCAGCAATCATCTGCCAACTATCGCAGATGGTATTGCCGTAGAAGCTCCTATTAACGCGGCTATGGCTTTACGCGACATCCGTGAAAGTGGAGGGGGGTTTGTGGCAGTTTCCGAAGAGGCCTTGCTTGATGCTATTGCCCTCCTGGCCGCTACAGGTGGCATTCTGGCTGAGCCAGCAGGCGCAGCGGCCTTAGCCGGGGTCCGCCCGGCCATTGAACAGGGCTTTTTAAGGAAGGATGAAACATGCGTGGTTCTGGTAACGGGATCTGGCTTCAAAACGCCGCAATACTTGCGCCCGCCGCTCCATTCATCGGTCCACGAGATAGCCGCTGATATGAACGTGCTCAAACAAATCCGGGCACACTCCAACCGTCACGAAGGCTTCTCAGTATTAAATGCAAATCTGGGCTGATTGTCTTCCTCGCCCCGCCAGGCGCAGCGAACGAGTTTGACCCATCCGTCAAACTCAACTATCTGCCCAGATTTCTGCGCTTCGGGAATACCCTTGCGTTTGTGCAACCCGCGCCAATCCGTATCGTGCTTTTGCTTGATGTTCATGGCTAGAGGAAGAGGCAAGTTCCGGGATCTCACCGAAATAAAGCTCTGCCTGTTCCTTGTCATCATGTAAAAGACAGTTTTCTCCCAACGTATGGAGAGCAGTACACAGAAAATCCTTTTTTCCAATTGATCGCGCCACCGCCAGACCTTCTTGCAGGTACATCTCGGCCTGCTGCACATGTCCCTGTCTGGTAGCAATGAGACCGAGGTAGATGAGCATTCCGCTGATACATTCGCTCTGCCCTAACTGATAGGCCAGGGAAAGACCCTTTTTAAGGGACATCTCGGCCTGGGGATAGTTTGCTAGCTCGATTGCCACAATACCAGATAAAAGAAAAAACTGGCTGGAGCATTCTCTGTATCCTATCTGATACGCTAGAGCGCGCCCCTCCTGCAAGTAAACTTCCGCCTGCATAGGATTCCCCTGCTTGCTGGCAAGTTTAGCCTGTGCTTGCAGGACTTTGCAGTGTAAAAACGGCGAAGGATCTAATTGGCACACAAGCTCCTGTGCCTCCTGCAAGTAAGCTTGTGCGCGCATATAGTGCTCCTGCTCTATTTTAAGGTGAGCAAATGCTATGAGCGTTGTGCAAATGCGCTCAGGGTAACTCAGCCTGCGCGCGATCTCCAGACCTGGCTGGAAATAGTGGTTAGCCTCGATATACGCCCCCTGTTCATTAGCAATCTGGCCGAGGTTTGTCAGGAGAGTGCTTATCCACTCCAGATAGTTATATTGATGTGCCATCGCCAGCCCTTCCTGAAAATATGCCTGTGCCAGTAAGTAGTTTCCACGTCTGGCTGTGACTTCTCCTAAGTAAGAGAGGAGCATCACCAGCAGTTTATGGTTGTTATGGCGACGAGCTCCGATAAGCGCTTTTTGGAAGCAGTCCTCAGCCTGGAGATAGGCTCCTTGCTCAAGCTCAAGGATGCCCAAATTCGTCAGCAAATCACTGGTTGATTGTACTTCTTCCTCCTCATGCACCAGCATTAAGCCCTGCTGATAGAGCGCCCTGGCTTGTAATAAATCGCCGCGCTTTTGTATATTTTTGGCAAGATAACAGATAATCATGATGAGAGATTGGAGCATTTGTGGCAGTTTCTCTAAAAGTACCGCTCTTTGATAGGCTTGTTGTAAGTACCTCTCTGACGTAGTATAGAGACCTTTTCTCTGGAGAAAAGGGATAAATAAACTAAGGACACGTAACAGCTTGTCGGTTTGCTGAAGTTCAAGTATGGCCTCGATACCTGCAAAAAGTATATCTTGCTCTCGCTCCAAAGCACCATCGTTATCATGATGCTCTGCCAGGTAGTACTGAACATAATCGATCAGGCGATTTTGAGCTTCCCTGTCAATATATTTCGACTTCACGTAATCAATAATGATCTGATGGAGTGTATAGTATCCTGAACCCGTTTTTTCTACTAACCCCACATCAATCAAGAGATCAAGCACCTCTTCTGATATGCATGCGATCTCCAGAGCAGCCTTTGCTGAAACGCTTTTGGGCTTGGCTGGCAAAACAGCCAGGGCATAAAGTGCTTGCTGGGCTTCAGGGGGGAGATGATAATCGCTTGTTTCAATACTAGAGTAGAGAGAGAGGACCGGCGATTCGGCATAGTCTGTGTCCTCATCAATAATTATTTGCTGTTCAAAAAAACGTAAGCGGCCTTCTGGTTGCAATAGACTCTCAATCACGGCCTGAATGCGCTGTGTTTGACCTTTTTGAATATACGAGTGAAGGTATTGCCCCATCAATGTAAGGGCTACCGGTAAACCATCTACGGATCGAACGAGAGCGAGCATCGCTTGCCTTTCTTCATGAATAAGAGAAGGAACGAAGCCACTTAGAAGCTCAAGACCCATTTCTTCTTTCAATTCACGAATCGCAAACGCATTATCGTCTGCCAGATGCAAAGCGATGTGAGGCAGGCGAGTTGTTACCAGGTAGGTACAGTGCGGCCCGCCCATGTTGAGAAAAGGCAGAAGATCTTCCACTTGCCAAATATCATCAACGACAATGAGTATGCGCTGCGACTGGATAGCACGAGAGACGGCTTGCGCCTGCTCATCTTCAGTCGCAGAGCGCCCTTGATTGTCTATAGGAAGGCCAAAGCACGCACCACAGGCTAAGAGTAGTGCTGCTTTCTCCGCCTGTGGTCCAACGTCAATCCAGAGAATGCCATTTTGAAAATGCTCCCGGACAGCCCTATTATGGATACACACTTTAGCCAGAGCCGTCTTGCCTACCCCAGGCAGGCCATAAAGGGCGAGAATATTTTTTTTCTGCTCAGTGCAAAGTTTCTGGATCAGATGTTGAACGATCTCTCTGCGCCCAGCCAGGCCTGGAACATGCTTCGTAAGAGGCTTGGAAGTCTCAAAGAAAAAAACCTTTGAAGATGATGCGATTTGAGCTTGAGAGACTGTTGCAGTATTTGGCGTGATTGATGGAGCTTCTAATGGCTCTTTGCTCAGAAAAAACCCTAATTCTCGCGCATCTTTGCCAAATAGTCTGCAGAGTTTTTCTCGATAAAAAGGACTTGGGGTAGTATGGCCTCTCTCCCAACGGCTTAAGTAGCAGGTGGCTGGTGCGCCAATCTGTTCGGCAACAAATTTTTGAGACCAGCCCCGGAGTTCGCGTGCCTGGGATAAAAGCATGTTTGGGACAGCCGTTGTAGCAGATTTCATCCATGTACTCCTTTCTTCACAGACCCTTCTGGCTTGTTTACACATCACTGTGTGTCTCCAGAAGGTTCCAGATGAGAAGAAGATTTCAGTCCTGGTCGGGCTGATCTTGCTTTAACTCTTGAATCAAGCGCCGGACGAACTCGTGAAGACTGTGCGCGGAAATAGTGCCGAAAACTTGCTGTTCTTCAGGAGTAAGTTGAAACCCTCTTCTCTGAACTGCGGCCAACGGTTCTTCAAGCAGCTCCTGTGCAAATTTCTTATCGATAGAGGCCAGGCCAAGTATCTGGTTGATAATTTCCCAAGACATCCTATCTCTCCTCCTGGAGTTGCCCTTCCACGTATTTATGCTGGCAAGACACAATTCGGCCCACAACCAGGTCCGGCTTGTTGCAGATGAAATGAGGATACATACAACAGCCTCAGTCCAAATAAGCCGGTAAGGAACGCTATACCAACCAACATGACCAGTAGTATTTCTATCAGCAAACGTCTATGCATGAAAAGCCATGTGGAACACTTCAACCAGAGCACATAAGCCAGAGTTTCTAATGCATGGAAGTGATATCGTATTTGTTGCACTGTTCAACCTCCTTTGGTTATCCAGGTATGTTTTTTCATTAGTGAGAAGTGTACCGAGGACTGCTTATCATCGCCTTATTAGCAACTTTGGATTCGCTTGCGATTCGCTTTGGATTCACTTTGCGGGGCGAGATGCTATCTGCCCAAGTTTTGTCTAGTTTGGTAGAGTCAAAGGATGAAATATCTTTCTAAACAAGGGGAAAAAGATCAATGAGCAAAAAATAACCGGCGTTTACGCAGGAGTCTAGACGGAAGGCCATTTGCTACCGTTCTCGCTGCAAAACAAGAGCTTCTTGCAAGCTGAGCAAGTGAGTGGGCACATCGATCAGCAAAGTCGTTCAATCAGCCAGTGAAGAGTCCTTTTCTGGTAAGCTTTGGTTGCAGTTCGTCACAATGATTTGGTTCCGGTGGGCTTCACAAGCTGCTGAAGCAGGTTTTGCATAGCTGGTCCCGGTCCAATACTCATTTCATGTCGCAAGACATCTGCACACCGTTGGTATTGGCGCAGTGCTAAACCTCTTTTCCCCTGCCGCATATAGCAGCGCATTAATCCATAATGAGCGTTTTCCAGGCAATCATCTATAGCCAGCATGCGCTGGTAGTGAAGAATGCTTTCGTCAAACTGTTCACTGCGCCAGGCAATCAGTGCCAACTGCTGATGTGCATTTAAATAGGCAAGGCGCAGTTCATCACGTTGGAAGCTACTCCAATCATTATAGATTGACTGCAGATAGTCACCGCGATAGAGGTTAATCATGGCTGTGAGTTCTTTTCTTGCCCTTACGTTATCGTTAGACGCAAGAGCTTCTCTGGCTCTCGCATGGTGTTCTTGAAATGCTACAACATCATACCATATCTCTTCCCCATAGAGTGATGCCAGATTAAGTTGATAGGTTCCTGCGTGTGAAACAATACAAGATTCTCCTAGCAGTTTGCGCAGATCATGGATCATTGAATGAAGCGTTTGATTGATCCGCTCGTCAACCTCTGACCAGAGGGCTGTAATGATCTGCTCTTTACTGACAGGACAATCTCGATTGAGCAGGAGAAAGAAGAGTTCCAGGGCCCGTGTCACACGCCAGCGTCTGATCGGTCTGTCATCAATGAGAATAGACGGTTCACCCAGAGCCAGTATTTTTATGCGAACCACATTGGTTGTGATCAGGTTAGAGGGCTGCGAAATTCTTGTCTGATGCCATTCATCTTGTTTTTCCTCCGCAGCCAGCTCTGGCAGAAGAATTGTACGTAAGCGCGCCAGTTCTGGCATCGTATGAATAGCACGTTCCAGGGTAGGCAGAAGACGTAATTCTCTGCGCACCTTTTGTTTATAGTTATTGTGCGGGATCAAGCTGTCGATTTCCTCTATAGAGTGTAACATCTCAGGTATACGCTTTTGACTAAGCAAGCATTCGATAAGGAGAAGTATGGTGCAAAATAGCTCCCACTTGAGCCCAATCGTGCGAAGATAGTTCTCAAGCTCAGTGAGGCAGGTGTACGCTTCATCGTACTTGCGCTGATAGAGCAGGATCGTTCCACGGGCGATTTCCCAGTTGGCTCTCTCATAGCCACTACTCCTCTCAGACGGATTTTCTAGATTCACTTCAGAGACAAACAACATAGCCGTTTCTGCATCCCCCATAAGCAAGTAGATCATAGCAAGAGTGCATCGCGTACAATTGATTAAGTACTCATCTTTGAGTTGATGCGCGAGAGCGAGTCCATCTTCGGTAACAGCAAGGGATTGATCGTAGAGTCCTTGCTCTTGATAAAGATCTCCTAGATTGGCCAGAGCGTAGCCTTCCGCACGACGGGAATGAATGAGGTCACGAGCTATGGTCAAAGCTTTTTGAAAGAGAGTTTCCGCAGAGGCAAACTCTCCTTGTCGCTGTTTGATCATTCCCATATTAAGCAGGTTATTGACTTTTCCTTTTTCGTCCTGTAATCGCTCCCAGCATCTGGCCGCCAGGGAAAGGTGATGTTCGGCAAGCGCGTAGTTCCCGATCAAGCCGTAAGTTCGTGCTAGCGTGTTATGCAACTTTGCCGTTTGCCATCTTTCGCTATTCCTTCCCCACAGTTGCAGTGCTTTCTGCAAGTGGGCGATGCCCGAAGTGTAATCTCCCAATTCATTGGCGCACACGCCAAGTAAGGTATGCGCCTCCGCACGCAGCACTACTTCATTCATGGGTAACTGCTCAATCACCCGTTCACACAACTTTTGGGCCTGTATATATTCTGCTTTCTGAAACAAAGCTTCGCTTGATGCAATAGAGATGGCCACCTGGAGCAAAGGAAGCTCATTTACCTTGACGAGAGATGGCTGCTGTGTGATGCTTTCGGATGTCATTTCTAGCAAGGGAAGTGCTTGCGAGTGTTCACCCACCAATAGATAGAGTTTGGCACGTACCAAGAGGAGTTCTGGGTAGCGCATGATCGTTCTGGACGGAAGTGTATCAATCCAGCGCGAGAGCATCTCCATATTCCCCTGAGCGAATAGTTGCTCTTGAACTTCAAGAATGAGATGTGCCGCCTGATCATCCAGATTAGCCTCGAATGCATGGTAGATCGATTGCTCAAAGTCGTGAGCAGCATGCCATAATTCCATAGCATGCTGATGGAGTGAGACAAAGCGGTTTGGAGACTGGGAGCGCAACTCATCACAGAGCAGTTCACGTAAGACGGGATGGCAGGTATAGCTAATATGGGACCGCTCCTCTGTGCGAGTCACGAACAGTCCTTGTTGTTCCAGGTATTGCAGGCGATCAGCCGCATCAGTGCGCTCAAGGAGAGCATTACAAAGCGTAGGGGTCATTTGCCGGAGTATGGCAACTCCCTTCAGAAACGTGTAGTTCTCCATGCCACGACTGAATACTTCGTTAACGAAGTAAGCAAACAGGTGATGCCGATCTACCTGTATATCTAAGATCCTTAAGGGGGGATGCACTTCTTTACGGGAACGTAGCATACGCATATTCCCCAGACGTGTTCCTAAGAGGATACCTGCAATCCACCCGTCAAATAAGGTGCTCAACTGCTCTGCTTCTTCCTCGTTAAAAGAGGCTATACCCTGGAGGCCAGCGATCTCACGAATATCTGCGGCTGTGAAGTGCAAAAACGTACGGTCGAACCCCACGATCTCATCTCTTGCTATTAATGAGGCAAAATCAATACCAGGGATAGCTCTACTCTCAATTACGAGAACACACTGCGGAGGAAGTTTTCGGAGTAGTTGATTGACAATCTCTTTTACTCCTTGACTATTATTGACCTCGTGGTAATTGCACAGAAAGATAGCAAATCGCTCAGTGACTTCCGAGGCCATGGCTGCGGCTAATGCATTAATTATGGCTTTCAGATGATGCTCCTTAGAGGGGGGAGGAGCCTCTGCAGGTATCATCTTGGAGAGCAATGGATCAAGTGAACTGCCAAAGTGAGGAAAGCGATGGCGTATGCTTAGAACAAGAGTTTTGAGGAACCTTATCTTGTCTCCATCTGTATGATCCAGAAAGTACCAGCAACATGGAAAGCTTGTATGTTGAGCGAAGTCAGCGAGCAGCGTTGTTTTACCATAGCCAGCGGGCGCACAAAGCACTATCAGCTTGTAATTTAGCGGCTTTTGTTTGCCTGTAGCTATTTGCCCTGCAATAACTTCTTTGAGTCTCTCTACAAGCGCTGCTCGGTGAAGAATATTTGGAGATAGTACCGGGCTTCTCACGCTTTTTAGGATATCTGCATGGAGCATCATTTACCTCTCTTCTAGCGTATGCAGTTACAGATAGGGGTCTATTGATGGCAAAACGATGCAACGCACAACGGTTGGAAACAGTCAATTCAGACTTGTTTCGCATCTTCTTTATTCTTCTACTCTAGGAAGGTTAAGCAGGTACATGGGCATTATGCTCTGTTCAAGTGCGAGGACGCACGTTTCATATGCCTCTTTGAATGAAAGCAACTGGGTACACTCATAAACTGATTTCATCTGGATACTTTCAGACGAAGGTGATCTCCTCACCAAATATGACAAATTGGATAACCCAGATATCCCCTTTGGTCACGTTCCAGATTATATTTAGACCTTATTAAGCTCCCATCGATCTAAATCTTATGCCATAATTCTATTCTAAAATAGAGTAGTACATTTTATGGGTATGTGTCAATAAGATAGTGCTTGATTCTCAGCGCGATGGATATGACGGAGCCAATCTGGTCAGCATGCGATTAAACGAGGCGATCTTATGAATGCCTCGCTACCGCGAGGTATACTGCCGCATATTTTCTCCAGGCTTTGGGCGAAAGTCCTGGTACCATGCCTCAACGCTGGGAGCGTTCTCCTGATCAACCGTTTGCACATAGTGAATCACAGCGTCATACGTATTTGCCTGGACGTGCTGGCAATCAAAGCCCGCAAACACGATTTTTTGCATGCGTTTGGAGAAGAGATGTATGATGTCCTGCAGAATGTGAGCATGATATGTTCGTGCTCATTGGCTGAAACCGTCGTCGGTTTGCAGTTCCATTGAGCCAGCTAGAGGGGCTTGATGTTGATCCAGAAACCAGGCAGACCATCGAAGATTGGCGCTACTGGGTGAAGAGAGGCTACACCTTGTACATGATCACATCATTGACGCATTACAGCAGAGGGTCAATGTTTAGGTAGTCGCAGGACGGCCAGATTTGGCATCAGAGGTACTCAGATAGTAGGCATCTCGCCCCTGTTCTATAGAAAAGAGCAAAAGCAGTACCCCAAAACAAGCTCATCCTGACAGCAATTTTGACAGCAACACCGCCGAATTCCCACGAAAAATCGCGAATTAGAACGGACACCGGATCTCCTGAAACGGCCTCTGGAGGGACCTGGCGAATACAAGTGAACGCTATTCACCAAGTTCCCCCTTCGATACGACGACATCTCAAGCCGCATCTAGAGCCGATTGAGATGTTTTACTTTTGAGGTATTGGCCCTTAGTACAACATCAAGTGCAACATATCCTGTCAGCACGATGTGTCGGGTGCCTGGTGTCAGCGTCAGCGGCTACTATGATTGGCGAGGGCATGAACCCAGCCACCATGAGCGAGAAGATGGCGAGATTTCCCAAGAGATCCATCGCATTTTCCATGCCCATCGAGAGGTCTATGGCAGCCCTCGCATCCAGGTGGAACTGGTCGCCAAACGCCAGCGCAACAAACCCATCGGCACCAAACAACGCAAGGATGCACAGGTGGCTCCGAATCTGCTCAATCGTGCGTTCAGCACCCCACCCCTCACACAAAATGGGTGAGTGATACGACCTACGTCTGGACGGCGGAAGGATGGCTGTATGTTGCAGTGTGCTGAGATCTCTTTTCTCGCTTAGTGATTGGCTAGGCGATGAGCCAGAACAATGATGAGGAGCTGGTCAGGAGCACGCTAGAGATGGCTCTGGCTCGCCGCTCTCCTCCATCAGAAATACTGCCGCATTCTGATCAAGACAGCCCCTACATATTAGAACACTGATGTGAAAGCTTCAGCTTTCTTTTTCATCGAAGGAATCTTTCGATGCAAGCTCTCTCCATCCCAAATCATCAAATGTTTCTTGATACTGATCGTTTCCAACATACACTTGCCACTCTTCATAAGTCAGATTACCCATCAATCGCAATTTAGCTTCTTGCTCCAAATCATGTTGCTTCCACTGCCAGACCCGTACAAGTGAATCATCACAAGCCGTTGCAAGATATCTGCCATCTTTACTAAAAGCAACTGCATAGACTCTGTCGTCATGTGGCAGACGTGCAAGTTGTTCTCCAGTATAAACATCCCATATCCCTACGGTATGATCAGCACTTGCAGTCGCTATATAGTTACCTTCATTGTCAAACGTAGCAGAGACAACATCCCCTTGATGAAGGAGATGGTGTACTAATAATCCTGTTGTTATATCCCAGACCCTCACACTTGTATCGCTGTTTAAGGTAAGAAGATATCGTGTATCTGGGCAAAGAGAGAGAGTGCGCACAGAGTCTTCAAGGCGAAGTATAAGATGTGGCTCTTTGATTTGTATCTTCCATTGCCAGATAAGAACTCTATTCTCGCTGTCGGCAATAATCAAATACTCATCGTCTCTACTGAAAACGAGAGATCTGGCATATTCTACATGAAAAAGCATGATGGGCTTACTATTTTTTTCTCTCCATTTCCAGAGCAGTATTTGATACTGATTGTTTATAAATGCTATATACTCTCCATTGTGATTAAATGTAAGTGCCTCAATATTGTCATTCACCCGAAGCACATTTCCATATTTATTGCCGCTTATTTTCATAGCTTTTATAAAACCATCAATAGTAATATCCGCAATATAGCGCCCATCGTGGCTGAACACGCGCATTTTGTTCTTTGCTTGGGAATACTCCGGTTGTCTTTCATCATCAGGAATACCCCAACCCGATAGATGCTCATATTCATAGACGTTATGAGCTAGCGAAGAATCGAGAGCAATAGCCAACATCTTTACCCTCTCGCGGAGGGCAATAGTAAGGCGTAACGCATGCTCATTTTTGTCTCGATCAAAGAGAAGATGAACAATCTTTCCTGAATGATGAAAACAGATTGGCAAATTTCCATCATACAATTGCCATATCCAAACACATCCGTGTCTATCCACTGTAGCTAAATAGGGTTTCTGTGCGTTAAATGCGATTGAGGAAACAGATATATCATGAGGAATAATATACTTCAGTATACCGTCTACTATGCTGTATATCATTACGTTCCCGTCTGTACAGGCTGCTGCTAACCAATCCTTCCCCTGATGATAACAAAGAGAAGAGACTGGGCTGCTGTGGCGGAATAATTTCACCTCGGTCATGTCCTCCAGATTCCATATTCTTGCAAACCCATCGGCAGAAGCTGTGGTAAGACAGTTCCCCCCAGGACCAAAAGCAGCAGCCTGAATTTTCTCTGCTTGAGGAATTCTTCTGACGCGATTGTACTTTCTTTTCCAAAGAGAGCGAGATTTCTGCTCCCATTGCCATACAAAAACTCTTCCATCTTCGCTTATAATAGCAATGGACGTATTATCAGGGCTGACGAGGGTAGAGCAAATAGGGGTCTTAAAATCATAGGTATCGAGAGAAGGTCCACCTTCTTTACTCCAAACACGTACCTTTTGATCTATTCCTCCAGAGACTAGATAGCGATCATCATGACTAAATGAGAGCGATGAGATCGCTTGATCGTGATGAAATGTATGCAACAGCTTGGCGTGTTGCATCAAATCATTTTCAGAAAGAAGCGTATCTGGCTCATCTGTATTTAAAAATTGATATATATGTATCTTTCCATCATCATATCCAATAGCTGCAATATAAGGTTGTCTCTGTGTAAGCGCAACGCAACGGATAGGTGTGTTGTGCCTTATCATTGCAACCCTTCTCCCAGTCACAGTATGAATAAACCAGGTAATTCCTGGAGAGACTCCAGCTAACAAATATTCGCCATTATAGCTCAGGGCAATAGCATGCGTATTTCCGAGAGAGACCGTTTCAGCAAATTCGTCAGGAGAGCCTACATGGCAGAGCCAGGAAACTCCATATGCACCCGCTGTCGCGAGGCTCTGTCCATTTCCGCTAAAGAGCATAGCTTGACCAGTAGTTGGCATATACATACGTGAATGAAGGCGAGGAAGCAATGTTAATCCCCGACGTAAGGCCTGGTCGGCTTCCACACAATGGTAGCGTCGGAGAGCTTCTACCGCTAGTAAGAGACTCTTTCTCAGTAAACGAGGTTCCTGTTCTTGTATTAACAAGGCTCTGGTCGCCAAGTGTTTTGCCTGAGTAATACGTTGCCGAGCCTGGATTTCCTGGAGTACTCTGTTTTTTTGTTCTTCCTGTTCATGCAGTTTACTACTTACATGAACAAATTTTTGAGCCTCATGCGTGAATCGGTTGGGCAGCTCCTCTATCCACTGTTGCGCTTCCATGAGTATCTTTCCCCGGAGGAGGCAAGAAATGTCGCGTTGGTTGACGTTCTCATTGCTATCGAGCCATTCTTGTAGGCGATGCTTAAACTTTTGATACCAAAGGAGAAACTGGTGATCCTCTCGTAGCCAGTCCCTCAACAAATTCCATTCTCGTAATAACGACTCATGAATAATTTTTACTTCCAATTCTTTTTGCTCGTTTAGCTGTGTTTCTACCAAATGTACTTTCGCTAGTTTCTCAACCACTTCCCGAACATCTCGCATTTCATCGTGATGATAACATAACCTGGTCAGTGACTTTTGCCTTCGGCAATCAAGACGCCCCTCGTTGTCATCTCCCAGGGCAACCAGATCAACCAGTATCCTACGTGCAAGAGATTGTTGCTTCTCATCGAGATCATAAAAGGCTTCTGTTGCCCGCATAGATAATGCCCCTGAAACCTGACCAATAGCTTCATAATCATCCAATGTTACATAATGATCTCGCTGACGCTCCCACAGTTGTTCCAGGCAAACACTGAGGAGTGGGAGCACAGAGCTATGTCTGCTCCGACGTTCCTTCGGTTCTTGAGTAGATTTTATAGTATCATCAGCGATCTTTTCAGCAAGATGATCCTCAAAGCACAAACGAGCTGCTTGAGCAGGTTTTCTAATCATATCAAGAATCTCTTCTGCCTGTAATGGAGGAATATTGCTGATATGTTGTTCAGCAACTGTCATGAAATCAACATGTTCGGCCAGATCGCTATAATAAGCGTCACTCATCGTAATAATAATGGTAGCTAGATCGTGAATGATCAACTTGAAAAGTTGTGCAATAAAATACTTCTGCTCTTCAGGCTGTGCTAACTTGAAGAGTTCTTCAAATTGATCGAGAACCACTACTAAACGTTCGCTTTTTGGATGCTGCCTCTTCCAATACTTGACGCTTTCAACAAGATCCTTCGTATTCTGAACGCCAAGAAGGGAAAGAAGGGTTGAGGAAGGGCTTTCACCAGGAATAAAAGTCAGTATTTCCCAGTTGAAACTACGCGGTATGATCTTGCTCCCATTACGTAACAGAGGAATAACTCCTGCTTGAATCACAGATGTTTTACCGCCGCTAATAGGTCCTAATACGAGCAGTAGTCGTTGATCGCATGAAAGTTTATGCATCAGCTCACCTATGTACGTTTCTCTTCCGAAAAAGAGAGGGGCATCATGCTCAGAATAGGATTTTGCTCCAAGATAGGGGCAAGTAACATCATCCTGCTCTGTATGAGGCTTTTTACGTAGAGCTTGTAACGACTCATTCACGCCGAGAATGTCGTAAACGACATTCTTGATTTCCTCTGTAATGCGCTTATATACGTCATCACGATATTTCCACATTGTGATAGGTTTATCTCTCTCTGGCAATATCTTCAGTTCGCTAAAAGGAGCCCCAACAATATCAACGGCTCTCAGCATAATTGGAATAACTCTTGCCTCACCTTTCTGGTGACGCTCTATAGCGCGTGCCGTTATCGAGTAGCAATAATCTGAATTCATAAAATCTGGGCTGATGAGCAACAGGATGATGTCAGCAGTAGGTAACTGATTGTCAATCGCTTCATTTCTATTTTGTCCTGCATTAATATAAGAGAGATCCCGGTCATTTATTAGCCCGTTTCGTCTCATAATAGCAAAATGAGTGTGTAGTTGTTGCTGGAAGTCTTCATCTTCAGCTGCATAGCCAAAAAAGAGACTCACCGAGTGTGAGGAAATGTGCTCCGGTAGCATACAATACCTCTGCTGCTCATAATGCTATTTGTTGCTCTCAAAAGATGACTTTGCACCAGTAACGTCCAACAGGTGCTCTATTTTGAGGTATCTACCATATGGAATACCCTGTATAACAAAAAGACGAGTAATCAAGTTGAGAATCAAAAATTTACTATTTACTTGATTCAGAAGGCTATTCTTAGATCATTGGGAGCTATTGAGGATGTAAAGGAAATAACCTCAGCTGAGTAGTGATCTCGTGAGATCGCTGTTTAAACCTCACTTGCTTTATCCAATAGTACAGAAATCAGCAGCTAGCAGATCTGCCTGTTGGTATCGGACGGCAGTAAGCTGTCGTTCTCTAGCAAGTTCCTGGGCCACCTGAAAAACGCCTGCGTCGATATCAACTCCTATCGCTTCGCGAACAAAAGGCACGCGTTCTGCCAGCAGGAGTGATTAAAAACCGCCATTGCAAGCGGCATCGAGAAATCGTTCTCCCACGAACAGTTCGCACACCCGTTGATAAAGAAGCGCTCTTAGCTCTTGTGGAGGTAGGTGGCTATCGCATCGTCCGCATAGGGTCTGCCACTAGTAGAGATGATGCGGGCAAGCGCATCGACATCGAAAGGAACGTGCCGAAAGGTGATGCCGAAGCCCGCTTCTTCAGAGGAGACGATGGCGTAATCGGCCCAGGGATCGACTCGCACCTGCCCTTTTGCCAGGTCGCAATGTTCCCAGTTGTAGGCGAGGCTGACGCTTCCAGGGTTGAAGTACCAGGAGTTGCCCAGACGCCGCATTTGTTGGGTGTGAGTATGCCCTCCCGTCAGCAGGGTCGCATCGAAGCCGTCCAGGAACTGACGCACCGTCTCATCAGGAGTCTGGGGGAGAATGATCTCATCGAATGAGCGTGGCGAACCATGAAAACAGAGCAGGGTTCTTCCTGCCGTCAATGGGATTTCGATGGTAGGATGAAACTGTCTCATATAATCTCTGTCATTTTCTGAGAGCTGTGCCAGCGACCAGGCTCTGACTGCTTGCTGTGTCTCGCTGATCCCTTGAGGAGACGTATTCTGGCCTGTAATCAGCCAGGCATCAGCGTTGCCCATCACGACGGGACAGTTTAGTTCCCGCAGACGGGCAAGCGTTTCTGCGGGCTGCGAACCGCCTTGAATCGCATCGCCCAGGCACACCATCTGCTCAATGCCTTGTCGGCGAATATCTTGCAGCACCTGGTCAAAAATGAAACATTCGCCGTGAATATCAGAAACGACGGCGAGGCGCATTGCTGTGTTCATAGTGCGAAATCCTTTCGTGTTGAATTTTTGGTGGCTATAGAGCAAAGCGTTTCATAAGCGTTGCTCCCCTTCTTATATGGGTCCCCCGTCCCTCTTCAGGGTTGGCTGTTCTCCCTGCCCCAGCAGCGGCCCGACAATCTGGACAAACCGCGCCAGAAGTTGAGCTACCCAGGGAAGCCGCAAGAGGGGTCGAAAACGCCCCAGCAGTTCATGGACGAACTGCAAGAGTTCCTCGGTCTGGCCTGTCTTCGGGCTGAGGTCCTGTAACCAGAACAATACCAGTGCCAGCTGCAACCCATAGAGCAGCGTGGCCAGATCGGCCTCTTGTGAAGCGCGAGGAGCATCCTTCGCTCCAGAGACCAGGATCAGATAGCTTGCTCTGGCTCGGCGACGAACCTCCGCTCCCTCCACACCAAAAACTCCGGCACGCGAGAGGGGATTCAAGGCCGCCCCAGATAAGGCGATCAGCGTCAGCCGATGTGGTGCCATAACGATGAGCAACTCATGCATGAGATGATGAAAACGGTCAGCGATGGATGCGGCAGGAAGCAGTGGGATCAGCTCCTCTAATTGGGCGACCAACCAGCGGTAGAGTTCCAGGACGAGATCCTCTTTGCTGGCAAAGTACCGATAGGTGAGTCCAAGCGAACACTGGGCAACAGCCGCAATATCTCGCATCGTCGTCTGATCATAACCTTTCGTCGCGAACAAGTGCCATGCGGTCTCCATGATGCGTTGTCGCGTCAAGACCGCTTTCTGGGTAAGCTTGCTTGTCTCAAAAGATTCCATGATGTTCTCCAAACAAAGGCACCTGTATACAGAGGCAGGCGTCCACTTGATTTCAGCATAACGCATCTGGTACAGTAATAGCAAATGAACAATGTTCATTTTTAAGATGGCCACAGATACTCAGGAAGTCAACCTGCGTAAGAATGTAGTACGTTCATTCCACAAAGAGATGGAGCTGCCCTATGCCTTTTCAGACGATTCATCTGGTTAGATGGAACCATATCAGTATCGGCCTCGGCACAATCGCCTGGGTATTGATCGTGCTTGCCAGCCTGTTTGGTGTGATGGTGCTCGACGATCTGCAGATTATCCTTTTGCTTGCGATTTTGATCATTACCCCGTTAGCCATTCCACTCGTCTCGCTTCCCAGGATGGCTCCTCTCCCGTCTCGGCTTGCTTCATTCGTTCTGTTTCTCCAGCCCTTCGCGGCACTGCTTGGTGGCGCTTCCTTTCTTCTCAGTATGGGGCCAGTCGCTGCTGCTCTGGCCGTTGTCTGGTTCCTGTTTACCGGGCTGCTTGCGCTGATTGGCCTGCTCTGGCTTCTCCAGGCCCCCAGCAGATCGCTTGCCGATCTCTGTCTGGCAGTGGCGTTGCTCTACCTGCCGATTGGTGGTATATGGATGGTGTTGGCCCGTTTGGGACTCCAGCCACTCGGTTTCGGGGTGCATACTGATCTGCTTACAGCAGTTCATTTTCACTTTATCGCCCTGGCTGCGCTGATTATTACGGGTCTTACCGGACACGCCATCCAGACCACTCACCATGATACCTCCTGGGTCATCTATCACATTGCAGCTCTTGGTGTCCTGGTTAATCCCATTCTGGTAGCCACAGGATTGACCATTGCCCAGATTACCAACCTGCACTTCCTCGATACCGCTCCGGCTGACCTGTTAGCTCTGAGTCTGATCCTGATCGCACTGCTGGGCTTGCGTTTCGTTGTGCCTGCGACCACTTCCCTGTTCGCAAAAGTGCTGCTGGTTTTGTCGTATACGACCGTCTTTGTCACGATGCTCTTTGCTGGAGCGTATGCTTTGGGAATGGCAACCGGAGGATGGACCATCACCCTCTCTCAAATGATTCTGATTCATGGGCTGGAGAATGCCTTGATCTTTGGACTCTGTGGCTTGTTTGGCTGGCGCATCAGAGTAAGAGAGGAGAAGAGGAGAGGGGAAGTATGCGCGTGATTATTACCGGTGGCACTGGACTCATCGGGCGTTCACTCGCTCAACGTCTGGCATCTCAGAGAGATGAGGTGATTGTCTTGAGCCGCGATCCGAGACGGGCGGCTCAGATCTTTTCCCAACACGGGCTGACAAACATCCAGACCGTTGGCTGGGATGCGACATCTGCCCAGGAGTGGGGGAAGCTCATCACGCGCGAAAGTGCCATTGTCAATCTGGCAGGAGCGACTCCAGCGCATTGGCGCTGGACACGGTCGTATCGTATACGCATCCTGGAGAGCCGTGTCCACGTCGGGCAGGCCGTGATGCAGGCGATAGAACGTTATGGGCCACCCGAAGTACTTGTGCAGGCTTCTGCATCAGGGTATTACGGGGATCGGGGACAGGAACTGCTCACAGAAGCGAGCTCCCCTGGTCAAGGCTTTCGAGCAAAGGTCTGCCAGGAGTGGGAAGCATCGACGGCCCAGACTCAAGCCAGACGTTGTATTATACGCACTGGCCTCGTGCTTGATCTCCACGAAGGAGCCTTTCCTTCTCTGTTGCACTTTGCTCACCTGATGGGCAGCCAGATAGGAAATGGGCGACAGTGGATACCCTGGATTCACAAAGCGGATGTCGCCAAAGCGATCTGCTTGCTGCTTGAGCAGCGTATGCTCTCCGGTCCCTTCAATCTCTGTGCACCTCAAGCCGTGACCAACCAGGATTTTCTCTGTGCTGTGCGACATATTTTGCACCGGCCTGCGGTATTCCCGCTACCAGGGTTTGTCCTCCGAGCATGCTTGGGGGAGCTAGCAACGGTCATGTTGGACAGCCAGCATCTTCTCCCTGAGCGTTTAACGGAGACGGGTTTCCAGTTCCTATATCCCCATCTGAAGCAGGCGCTCGACGATCTTTTGCGGAGGAAAAAAAGTGTTCCAAGCGAAAGATCGTAATGTCTTAACTCTTACTGACCAACTACATTGCGCAGATCTTTGACAACTTGTTTCAACTGTACGGCGGCTTCCGTCGCGGAAATTGAGCCATTGGCTAACTGTTCGTTCACCTGAGAAGTAACGTTAATTGCCGTGATCAGCTTCTGGCTGCCGTCGGTCTGGTAATGGGCAGCTTCTTCAATATATTGGGCTGCATTAATGACCTCGTGCAAGCTCCGGTTGATGGTCTCACTATCCTGCTGGTACCCGTTGCGCTTCAACCTGGTGCCGAGCTCGCCGAGCTTATGGGCGGCGATGCGCGTGGCATCTGTGTAATACTGGACTGAACGCAGTCCGACCTGGAGCGAATCAATGATCCAGGACTGCTCTTTGGAGGCACTCTGCTGCATTTTCGCCAGAATGTTTAGAGCTTCGCTGTTCTCGCGCAGTTGATCGACCGAACGCATGATCGGTTGGCTGATCCGATTTGATACCAGCAAGCCGATGAGCGCCGCAAGCACCAGCAGGACAAGGGCTCCAGCTATAGTAGTCGAGAGCTGTTGATCGGCCACCTGCGTAACAACACTGCTGGGGCTGATCACAACGTAGGTCCAGGGAACTGTGGTCGCTTTGTAAAATGCTGCCTGATACGTCTGTGTCTGACCGTAAGGCGTCAGGGTGAAATGGTTCGGTAGGCTCGAACTTTTCAGAACCTCTGCTAGCGATGCGTTGGTTTGCACGGTTGGACCCTGCTTTGTTCCGTACCAGTTCTGCGTTACGATCTGCTGCTGAAGCTGTGAAGAGAGAGGTGCAACAGCAGTGAAGAGGTTCCGATTGTAGGTATCGGCGATACGCACTCCGTTCTGGTCCAGGATAAACGAACTGCCGCTGTTGGTGATGCCTCTATCACTTCCCACGATACCCCAAAAGTAGTCCAGGTTGAGTTTCACGCGCAGAAAACCCACGAAAGAACCGTTGGGTTGCCCGCCTTGATAAATCGGTGCATACATCTCCATAAAAGCTTTGCGTATGCTCGTATCGTAATAGACAGGCGAGACCACGGCCTGGCCCGTGTGGTTCGTCTTCATAGCCTGGAACAACTCTGGCTGTGAGGCTGTTTCTTGTGCTGTAGGGGGTTGCTGGGGATAAGAAAGCATCAGATGACCACTGGAGTCAAAGAGACTCCAGGTCATATAGTTCTTGTCGCGGGCCACTCCGGCTTGCAGGGATGCTGGGCCAGCGACATCGGCTGATCTAAGCTCTGGTGATTCCGTTAGCCACTGTCCCAGGCCGGGTACCTGGCTGAGGGTCTCAATATCAAGCAAGCGTTCGTTGAGATAAATATCAATCAATTGAATACGTGTTTGAGCGTCGGTTTCCATAGTCTGGCTGGCCTGGTTGATCAAAACTGGACGAGCGGTATATTCGCTGATGCCCACGATGAGGAGCAGCGGGAGCACCGCAGCCAGCATCAGAATGAATGAAAGGCGAAAGGCAAGTGGCAGTTGCCTTCTCTGGCGTGGCAAAAAATCGCTGTCAAACATAGTGTCTATGACCATCCCTTTCAGTCTGACTACTGTTTCTACTAAGCAAAAGTACCGTGTGTGTACGTTTTGCCTTTCTGTGCAAAGAATATCGTATCGAGGTCATTGTGAGAACTACAAACGCTCGTCTTTGTGTCGGCTTTGAGTCGGCTTTGAACATATTTAGTACTTTATAGCCTTTTTCTCTACGTATTTTTAGATAGTGTTTGATTGCGATGCCCACTGCGTGCTTGCTCTCTGAGGGATCGCGCCTGCGGCGCTCACAAACTATTTTGGATGGTGCAGTAACGGTGCGAAGCACCGTTACTGCACCATCCAAGAAAGAAGGCGCGAGCACATCAGTGCGAGCACGCCACGGACCCGCGAGATGGCAACAGCAATGGGAATCAAACACTATCTAAAATGTGCCAGTCTTCAAAGGAATGGAGAGAAAAAGATTCTGCTTATCTCCACTGTAGCCAGAGCAAACCATGATATAACTGGATTTCCCAGACACTCCAGGTATGATATCCATTCTCCAGGTCAAAGGTATAATCTATATGAAGCGCCTTCAGTTCCAGAATAAATTGTTGGGTATCGGTGTAGTAAGGCTGATCTTTTGTCGCCGCTCCCAGGAAGATGCGCAATTTCCAGGCTTTTGAATTGGTAGGTAAAACCAGAGCTGGACTATTGGCTTGCATATAGGCTATATTCTGCCCCCAGACGCTCCCTTCGGCCAAGTAGTATCCTGCCAGCGAGATGACGGAGCCAAAGATATCGGGATGACGAACAGCGATATTCATCGCACCGAATCCCCCCATAGAGAAGCCGCCAATCGCACGGTAGCCGGATGTAGGAATTGTGCGGTATTTCTGATCGATAAAATGCACTAGATCCAGCGTCACAAAGTTTTCCATAAGTTGCTGCTGATCAAAGCTGTTCCCCCACTCGCTGGTTTCCCCACTTTGTCCATTTCCATCGGGAAAAATCATAATCAGTTCGGGGATCTTTCCCTGTCCGATCAGAGCATCTGCCGACTGTACCGCCTTGCCACCGCTGCTCCAGTCGTACTCGCTTCCTGGGGAACCATGAAGCAGGTAGAGGGTGGGATACCGTCGCTCCGGCGTTGTCGCATCCGTATAAGATGGAGGAAGGTACACCAGAAACGAACGGCGTTGCCCATGTAACGCCGGGCTGACCATGCTATCAGCAATCAACGTGCCATGTGTGCCAGCGGATGGAGGAGCATATATCCCCACATCGGGTGAATAGAACAATAGATTGCCAATGCCATTGCTTAATAGAATGATTCCCAGGAGCATGAAAAAACCAGTCCAGAGCGAGAAAAGGCTCCCTGTGCTACGTGGCCGCGCCTTTTCTCCAGCAGTTGATTGTTTCCCGGTATGCCTGGAGCTGAAACGGGTGCGCCAGATCAGTTGCGCCAGTTGCCAGATGGGATCAAGCAACGTTTCACTCAGAGCGCTCCCTATGGCAGCTCCCAAAAAGGCACAGAGCAGGCCGCTGGCAAGGAGAACGGCAATAGTGTGCGTCAGCACGCTCGCATTGAGCACCTCAAGATGTCCGGCGGGATCATAGTGTGGCGACAGTTCCTGGCGAAGGAATGGCAACACATAGCTAAAGCCGTACGTGATGCCAGCTCCGAGCGCAGTTCTTAAGCGTTGTCGGCTCACCAACGCGCTGACCAGGGAGGCGCAGATAATTAAAAACAGCGCGGAGATCAACTCCGTGGGTAAGGGATCGAAACCCACAGCAACTATGGGAGTGGTGAGGGCTGTCATGATCGGAGAAAAGAAGAACAGCGCTGAGAGCATCGCACTGCCCACCCCAATTAAACTACGCCAGAGAGGGGCATAGCGCCAGAAGTGTGATGGCAGTGCCAACTCAGGAGGTATTTGTGTTTCCGCCATAGAAAATATTTCCTTTTTCTACCTTAGTCATTTTCACTTGACATCTTATAACTCGATGGTATACTTCCCCTCAAGAGGGGCGGTGGGAGCAGGTGGCGATCACGACCCGCTTGAGGGTACTGAAAAGAGAAAAACTCCCAACGGGCGCATAGGCACTTAATAATAGTCAGGAAAAAGTGGGGTCGCCAGATCCAATTCTGGCGACCTCGCCTTTCAAAAAGATATCAGGATTTGGCATGCTCTCAGGTGCTCATGGAACGAGCCATGTAATTATCAGATGTACAGCCTCATGATACGAAGTGACATTGCCTTGCCACCAGTATCCGCCAGTTATGGGCCCACAACTCGGCGCAGGCTGAGCCTCGTGGCACATTCTGATTCACCGCATATTTCCACTGACCGACATGACTACAGCCCCAGTGAACGCTTCCAGTGATATGTCGCGCGCCGTACCCATAGGTGAAACGCATTGACGGGTCGCCGATACACCCGGCTGAGGCGAAGTTCGCGCCATCCCAACTGACAAACAATCCTTTGCCGCTGATATCATGTGCGAGCTGGCCTGCCGGAATGCGGATCGTCTGACCACCGATGTTGGCAGCGAACCCACTAAAATACTGAATGCCAAACGCGCTCGCGTGACTCGATTGTGGCCACAGCGCCAGAGCCGAGACCAGCATCACTCCCATCAGCATCAGCGTTACAATAGAAACCTTCGTCTTTGTCCTCATTGTTTTCACTCTTGCCGTTACTGTTGTCATCATGTTCATCGTTTTTCCTCCTTCAAATATAAGGCCTCTTGTCTGTGGGCAAAAGCACTACATGCGTACGTTTTGCCGTCTGGGTGAAGGATACCGGATAGCCGTCATTGCGAGAACCACAAACGCTCGCCTTCGAGTCGTCTTCGAGTCGTCTTTGCGTCGTTTCCAGGCACGTTTAGTACTTTATAGCCTTTTTCTCCACTTATTTTTTAAATGTGTGTTATAGTAAATGCGCATTTGCCGCTGTTTAGTGAAATCGAGAACGGAGCAACACAGACCCCTTCGATAGCGTGTAAGAACAGGAGCCAGGCTATGCAATATAATACGTTGCTCAAGCAGGCCCGCGAGGAACGCGGGTGGTCTCAAAAAGATGTCGCGGAGAAGATCGGCACTGACTCGAAAACGGTAAGTCGCTGGGAACGGCGGGTTGCATCCCCTTCCCCGTATTTTCGCCAGAGGCTCAGCAACCTTTTCGAGAAAAATCTGCACGAACTCGATCTGCTCTCCTCCAGCGAAAGAGCGCCGGAAGATGGCAACCCTCCTATCTCAACACTTCCAGCAGAATTGGTCGTGGACACGCAACCACTAGAACCACTGGACGCTCATGTTGATGCTGTCAACCAGCAGATAGACCAATCTCCGCCTGCAAGTGTACCATCTCGTCAACAGACTCGCACCACTGCTCTACGACAGCAGAACCGGACACGGATGCTTGACCGACTGCGCCGCTCTTACGATGAGTTGCTGGAGTACTCGCTACAGCACATCGTGCGGATCGAGTTGGGGTTAGCGAGAGTACCCAATGCGGTACAAAATGCCACGAATCGGCTGGTGCGCTTATCGCAGGAGGAAGCGCAGACACTCCCTCTCGGAACCTCGATCCTGGAGGTTTATGAGATGTCCGGGCACGAATTGCTGATCCTGGGAGAACCTGGGGCAGGCAAATCCACCACGCTGCTCCACCTTGCCCAACTCTTGATCCAACAAGCAGAGCAAGAGGAGGCGCACCCTTTGCCGGTGGTGCTGCGCCTCTCATCCTGGGCCGAAAAGAAGCCAGCCCTGGAAGATTGGATGAGCGAACAACTGGCCCTGACCTATGATGTGTCCCGAAAGCTCAGCACCCAGTGGGTACGCAACGAACAGATTCTCCCGTTGCTCGATGGGCTAGACGAGATGGATGCCGCATCCCGCTCAGCCTGTATTGCCGCCATCAATGCCTATCATCGCGAGCACCTGCTTGTCCCGCTCGTCATCTGTTCCCGACGGACAGAATATGAAACCGCAGCCAGCCAGCAGAAACTGGCGCTCCAGCAGGCCGTACTCATCCAGCCGCTAACGCTTGAACAGGTCTACGCTTCTCTTGACCAGATCGGGCACCCGCTGGATGCTTTACAGCAAGCCCTTCAGACCAATCTCGCCTTGCAAGAACTGACTGCCAGCCCTCTACAGTTAAGCATTTTGATCCTGGCCTACTCGCGCACTCCGGTACCCGCGCTCTCCCATGAGATCTCCACATTGCAAAGGCAGATGTGGACCGATTATGTGGCTCAGATGGTCGAGCAGAAAGGGGTTGTCGGGCGCTATTCGCTCCAGCAGACCAGCTTGTGGCTGAAATGGCTGGCATGCAACCTGCAAAAACACTACCAGACCGTCTTCTACCTGGAGCATGTGCAGGCTGACTGGCTACCGGAGAACCTGCAACAGCGGGCTTTCCGGCTGACGATGCGCCTGCCCATCATCCTGCTCAGCATCGTGGCAAGTTGCGTCATTGGCTTATTTTTGCAAACAGTTTTTGATCTTACCACCGGCATTCAAGCTGCGATCCTGGGGTGCGTGCTAGCGAGTTGTTTTAGCCAGGAGGCCAGTGTCAATTCTCCTACCACAACTCCGGCGAGGTCGCGTGGACGCACTCTGGGCAAAGGGCTAGCCAGTGTGGGCACCGGGCTTGTGGTCGCGGGCAGTTTCGGCTTTGAGTTGGGGCCAGGATATGGCTCTGGCGATTGGGTACGGGACGGCTTGATCTATGGTAGCATCATCGGTTTTGCTTGCTGGTCGCTCCTGGTTTTGTTCCCGCTGTTATCTTCTCAGCGTCGTTCTCCTCATACCCTCCAGGTAGCGGCCCACTTGCGCCACTTACTCTCGACGCCTCACCTGCGTCGGGCGCTATCTGGCGCGACCGCACTCGGTCTTGCCTATGGGCTGAGCACCGGCCTGAGCTACGGAGCGAGCTATGGACCGAGTACCGGACTCAACTTTCTGCTGAGCTATGGCTGCGTCATCTTTCTGATCAGTTTGATCGTTGAAAAGAACAGAGGAAATATTGGCCTCACCGAACGGCTGCGCTGGAGCTGGAACAGCTTTTTTCACAGCCTGCGCTCTTTTGAACACTGTGTTGCCAGTGGAGCACTGGGGCTGAGTCTTCTGCTGGCCGTCGGGCTGAGCTACGGACTCACCACCGGCCTGGGCCTCCCGGTGAGCACCGACCTGGGCTTCCGGCTCAGCTACGGGCTGAGCGATGGACTCACCAGCGGGCTCAGTGCCGGACCGATCACTGGTCTGACTTACGGGCTGACAATGGGACTGATCGTTGGAGCAGGCATCGGACTGGCTTACTGGCTGGCGTTGGGACTCTTTCAAAGTATCGCGCAGGAACAAATCGAAGATCAAGACCGCCAGAATCTTAATCAAGGCGTGCGCCGCTCGATGATGAATAGCATCATCATCGGCCTTCTCAGCGCGGGTGTCGTCGGCGGCCTCGGATTTCTGGGCTACTGGCTGAGTTACTTGCTCAACGCGGGATTGAGTCAAGGGCTGATTGAGGGACTGGGCCAGGGGCTGGCCTATGCACTCAGTTCTGTGTGGCTCTTCGCCATTGGGGGCGGCTTAGTTGGCTGGGCGGTCTGCGGCGGCTGGGCAGTGCTGCAGCATTTTGCTCTGCGCTGGTTGCTCCACAAGGGACATATCTTCCCCTGGCATGCACAGGGATTCCTTGATAACGCAACTGCCTGTATTCTCTTGCAACGTGTCGGGGGAGGATACAGTTTCATCCATCGCCTCCTGTTGGAGTATTTTGCAAATCCCGATGATGGAAATATTCCTGGAACGGCCAGAGCAGCGGGTGATTCTTTTACAGGCAAAACATTATTTACAGCGGACGCAAGGTAGCGTGGAGCACTTTCAGCTGATCCGCAAGCGAGACCTTACCCTCATCATTCTCTCCTTGTGAGTCTTTGCAACACAGTCTTGGATAGTGTTTGATTGTGGTGTCCACCGCGTGCTTGCTCTCTAAGTGATCGCGCCTGCGGCGCTTACAAACTATCTTGGATGGTGCAACAACAGTGCTTCGCACCGTTGTTGCACCATCCAAGAAAACCGGCGCGAGCACGGCAGTGCGAGCACGCCACAGACCCGCGAGATGGCAATAGCAATGGAAATCAAACACTATCTTGGGGTTTGAGAGCTTCGATTTTTTATACTAAACGCTCAATATAAGAAAAGACGAAGCAAAGACGACTCGAAGCCCACACAAAGACGAGCAGTTGCGGT
>DASTZT010000095.1:0-14630 GCA_035764225.1 Ktedonobacteraceae bacterium | reverse complement strand
AGGCTTCGATCTGGCAACGGTGACAGGACTGCCAGGACACTATGGATTATTGGGATTGCGCGAACGTACGCGTCTGCTACACGGTGAGTTGGAGATCCAGAGCCAGCCCGGCGCAGGCACCCGCATCTGTTTTTCCTTTCCTGTCCATCAGAGCAGTGCGACAACAACCGAAGAGGATGCTGTAAGATGAACGAGCTTCAATCAGAGGAGAGACGCATACGAGTGGTTGTCGTTGACGATCATCTCATCGTGCGAGATGGATTGCGCTTGATCTTGCAGATTGAAGGGAAGGACATGGAAATGGTTGGAGATGCGGCAGATGGCGCGACTGCTTTGCGCCTCATCGAAGAGACGCAACCCGATGTCGTGCTCATGGATCTGCGCATGCCGGGCATGGACGGCGTAGAGGCAATCGCGCAGATCCGCACGCGCTGGCCCCAGGTCGCCGTAGTGATCTTGACCACTTATAACGAAGACGACCTGATGCTGCGTGGTCTGCACGCGGGAGCTTGCGGCTATCTGCTCAAAGATGTCAACCAGGAAACTTTACTGCACTCAATTCGGAGAGCAGCACGAGGAGAGACGCTGCTCCAACCAGAAGTTTTTGCTCGCCTCCTCTCTTTGACGCAGCCATCCCCCACTCCATCTCCTTCGGCAGAGAGTACAGCAAAAAAGGAGAAGGTTGACCTGACCGAACGTGAGCGCAACATCCTGACAGGGGTTGCACATGGCGAACGCAGCAAAGAAATCGCGGCCCGCCTGGGCATCACGGCGGCGACAGTAGCCGCCCACCTGACCAATATTTACAGCAAATTGGGCGCTGACTCCCGCGCCTCAGCAGTAGCGATTGCCCTTCAGCGCGGCCTTCTTTCAATGGGCGACGAAGATGACCTGTTGTAGCAGGAGCTACAGACGCGAGGGCAAGAGCCACTTGAGAGGCGGCAAAATTTGCTCCACCACCGCTAAGTGATCGTAGTAGCCGCGCTGCTGACAGATCAAACCCTCGCGCAACGTAAAAATGCTCACGCCATCCACCTGAAACGGGCGAGCAAGCCAGGATTGACCGAGCAGGCGCGGACCTCGCCCATGCGTCGTCCAGGTAACAGCCGCCTGACCGTCCTCCGTAAATACCTGGCCGTTCGGCACATAACGGATCGAGGGCATAGTGCGAAAGCGCGTGGTGAACCAGCGCTCAATCTCGTTTTTCCCACGACGTGCCGCTTTCATGCCAGCGTCAAATAGCACCGCGTCATCGGTATAGAGTGCCACAAGCGCACCCACATTATGAGCATTAAACGCTTCGATCCACTGACTCACAGGTGGACGTAGCAGCGAGCGTATTTCATCATTTATTTGCATGACAAATTCCTTACACATCAGGGACATAGCTCAATGGATAAGGCCATCATCAAATATGATACACTATCTATAAGCGACTATGCGGTTTTTTGGCTTTTTTCGCATCAGATACGGTATTGAATGGCACGACAAAGGGAGGATTTATTGAGCATTCACCTACAGCCCTGGATCAGCGATGCCGCCTTCCATGACGACGTACATTATTTGGAAACACGCTGGCAACGCACTCAGGTAGGCTCCATTGATCTGCCATTGATCGATATTGGTCAGGGGAGACCCCTCGTTTTCGTCCCCATCCTCGAACATCTTGAATTCGTTTATGCACGCCAGATACAGACGCTCAGCCAATCGCGACGCGTGATTCTCTATCGTCGCCAGGAGACACGCAACACCCCACCAATGGAACTCGCACAACGCGCTGAAGAGCTACGGGCTGTGCTCGATAGTCTGGCACTGGAACAGGTCGATCTGCTGGGGCATGGCGATGCTGCGATGGTGCTTTTTGAGTTCGCGCTCCGCTATCCCCAACGCTGTCGCTCGCTGATTATTATTTCCCAGGCAGCCGATTATCAGATCGCGCCTCACCCGTTGATCTGGCTGTTACATGAACTCTTGCTCCGCCTTCCGGCTGAATATATCGTTCCCGCCTCATTCTTGCGTCGCACCGTCGTCAACTACATTATGGCCCACGATAAGCATAACCAGACCATGCCAGCTCTGCCACGCCATCTGGTTGAAGAGCAATTCAGCAAAATTGAGCAATGGCCCTTTGTCTACAAATTCTCGGTCCTCCCCATCATTCACTATTTTGATATACGCGCTCGCGTCAAACAGCTCACGATGCCCATATTACTAATAAACCGCGCCGACGATACGCTCGCCCCTGAAGCAAAAACGCAGTGGCTCGCGCAACAGTTACCCGCTTGCAAAAACTACCATGTCGTCGCTGGCAAAGAACGCTTCTTTATGTATTCACAGGCAGCAAAGGTTACGCCGTTGATCGAAGCGTTTCTTGCGTCAGAGGATGCACATGATAACCAACCAGGACAGCTACAACAGCAGGAGAAGCAATGAGTAAAGTACCGTCCCCTCCATTGCGGAGGGTTGTCATTACCGGTCTTGGAGTTGTTGCTCCCAATGGCATAGGTAAAGAGCAATTCTGGCACGCCTGTCTCTCCGGGCGCTCCGGCATCAACCACATCACCCGCTTTGACTCCAGCCCTCTCCCCTCACAAATCGCGGGCGAAGTTGCCAATTTTGCCCCAGAACAGTTCGGAGTCACCGCCGACGAAACCCTACATATGGATCGCGCCACCCAGTTCGCGCTGGCAGCCGCCAATCTCGCCTTGCAAGATGCCGACCTGGACAATCATGCACTCAGTGCGGAGGAACGCGAGCATATCGGCGTCTATATGGGACTGGCGATGGCCTGTCTGGAGGAGGGCGAGAAACAATGGGCCCAATCAACGGGCAATGGCAGGTACGAGCCTGATGCAAGCCAGAACGATACTATCCCCGCGACCCTGCTAATGTCGCACGCCTCCGCCAGCGCCATCGCAGCTCATCATCAGCTCTACGGCCCCTGCACCGTCATCGCCACCGGTTGCTCGGCTGGTGCGGACGCCATTGGGCAGGCATTCTGGCTGATCCAGGAAGGCCGGGCGGATCGCATGCTCGCAGGGGGCACCGATGCCGCAATCTGTTATGGTGTGCTTGACGTTTTCTGCGTCATGGGAGCGTTGAGCAGCAACTACAACAACGAGCCGGAGCGTGCATCTCGTCCCTACGATCACAAACGCGATGGTTTCGTGATGGCTGAAGGGGCGGGAGTCGTCCTGCTGGAAGAACGCGAGCACGCACTGGCACGCGGCGCGCATATTTACGCGGAGATCGTCGCTTTCTCTTCAAATAGCAACGCCTATCATATGACCTCGCTCCCGCCCGACGGTACGCCTTTACAAAACCTGCTGCTTCAAGCGTTGGCAGAGGCAAATATCACCGCTGACGAGCTAGCCTACATCAACTCGCATGGCAGCTCCACCCCACCGAACGAGGTCGCGGAAACAGCCGCTTACAAAGCCGTTTTTGGCGAGCGAGCGCATCACATCCCCATTAGTGCAACAAAATCCATGATCGGCCATACTCAGGGGGCGGCCAGCGCCATCGAAACCATCATCACCGCCCTGGTGCTTGAGCAGCAAATCTTACCACCGACCATCAACCAGGATCACCCCGATCCGCATTGCGACCTGGATTATGTGCCGAATGTTGCACGCGAGGCGGCGGTTAACGTGGCCCTGACGCATTCCAGTGGCTTCGGCGGGGTTAATAGTGTGCTGGTTCTAGCACAACCAAACTGGACAAGACAATGGCAATAGAGACAAAGCGACGCGTCGTCATTACCGGACTCGGAGCCATCGCCCCTAACGGCATCGGTACCGAAGCGTTCTGGCACGCGACCAGCAAGGGTATTTCTGGCGTTAAGCGCCTGCGTCATAGCCATAGCTCGCCTCACGGCTCGATCCGGGTTGCAGGCTCCATCGACGACTTTGTGGCGGAAAACTATCTTGAGCGCAAGCTGGTCAATCGCACCGACCGCATGACCCACTTCGCCTTTGCTGCCATTCAAGAGGCGCTTTACAATGCTCAACTCAATTTAGAGCAAGAGAATCCTTCACGCATAGGCGCGGTCATTGCCAATACGATGGGCGGGGTCGATTTTGTATTGCGGCAATTGCAGGCCCTCTATATGCGCGGCCCCCGTTTTATGAGCGCCTATACCGCTATCGCCTGGTTGCATGTCGCCAACGTAGGCCAGACCGCCATCCGTTACGGACTCCAGGGCTATTGCAAAACGCCCGTTAATGACACCGTTGGAGGGCTGGATGCGCTGGGCATGGCCGCTGGGGCGATCAGACGCGGAGCCGCCGATGTGATTATCACGGGCGGCTGTGAGGCGTTTCTGCATCCATTTATTCTGCTGGTCCTGGCACACCAGGCTCGTTGCGTTTTGCAAGATGACCCAAACGCCTATCGCCCCTTTGATCGACGAGCCGCTGGTCTGATTCTGGCAGAGGGTGCGGGCATGTGCATCCTTGAGGAGTACGAGCACGCTCGACGGCGTGGCGCTCCCATCTACGGCGAAATCGTCGGCTACGGACAAACCAACGACGCGCACGGCCTGACCGCTCCCTCATCCAATGGCACACGCTATGCCAGAGCTATCAATCTCGCCATGCAGGAAGGCGATATTTTGCCGCAAGATGTTGCCTACTTTAGCCTGGACGGACGTGCCATTCCATCCTCCGATCAGGGAGAAGCCGCGGCGTTGCATCTGGCCTTCGGCAACGATCTTGCGCATATCCCCTTCAGCGTCCCTCGCACCAGTATCGGCCATAGCTATGCCGCCGCTGGTGTTCTCGATACCATTATCGCGCTACTCGCGCTCAAGCATCAGCTCGTTCCCCCCACGATCAACTGCGAAGAGCTGAACCCACACTATCAATTGCAGCTTGTGCGCGATGAGGCGCGTACGCTGCGACAACCAGTGAGCGACCAGCAGGCGGTACTGATTGGCGGGCGTGGCATTGGCGGCACCAACGTGGCATTAGCCATCAAAAAGGTGGTGTAAAGTGCCGGAACAGCAGGACGAACGCGAGGAGCAGGGCAAGCGCGAGGCCCCCACCCGCCCCATCACCTCCCCTTGCCCCTACACCGCCTCGGTCGTCATCGTCGGGGCCGGACCAACGGGGCTGGCCGCCGCCAACCTGCTCGGTCTGCTTGGCATCGACACCCTGCTCTTTGAACGCAACGCAGGATTAAGCAACTTCCCCAAAGCTATCTCCATCGATGACGAGGGGCTACGCATCTGCCAGGCAATGGGACTGAGCGAGGAACTGCTCCCCGCTATGCTGCTTGATATCGATGCGCACTATCTCTCACAAGGTCACTATCTCGCGAAAGTTGCTCCCACAAGCAAGCGCAACGGCTACCCACTCATCTCCACTTTCCATCAGCCCACTTTCGAGGCGACATTGCTCAAAGGTCTAGAGCGTTTTGTCTGCGTTCGTATCCACTTTGAGCATACCGTCGAAACTTTTGAGCAGCAGGAACAGGGCGTTTGTCTTGCGGTACGTAGCCCCGATGGGACACTTTTGCAGGTGGAATGCGCCTATTTGCTGGCCTGCGACGGAGGCCGGAGCGCCATCCGGCAAACCCTCGATATCCCTATGCGTTTCCCAGCACCGAAGATTTTCTCGTTTGCCGGGAGGGAAACAAGGCAACGACGCAAACACTTTGCTGAACATGCACAACGCTGGCTGGTGGTCGATTGCATCAACGATGATGATCCGCTCACCGCAGCCATCTTCTTCTGCAACCCCGCTCGCCAGGCGGTAACGGTACCCGCTCCCCATAAGGGCCGCAGATGGGAGTTTATGTTGCTCAAGGGCGAACGCGAAGAGGATTTGCTGGATACAACGCGCATTCAAGCCTTGATCCAACAGGCCAGGGCTGCTCAAAAGCAAGCGGTCAGCGACAAACCGGCTAACGTCACCCGACGAGCAGTCTACGCCTTCCATGCGCTGCTGGCGACGCGCTTTTCCAGTCAACGCGTCTTCTTGCTCGGCGACGCGGCGCACCTGATGCCTCCCTTTGGCGGTCAGGGCATGAATAGCGGCCTGCGCGATGCCCATAATCTCTGCTGGAAACTTGCCCTGGTGCTGCAAGAGTCGGCTGATCCACGCATCCTGGCAACGTATCATCAAGAGCGATATCCGCATGTGGCGCAGATGATCCTCTTCTCCTGGCTATTAGGCAAGATCATTATGCCCACTGCTCGCTCGCTCGCCTTGCTACGCGACATTTTCTTCCGCTCCATCAACACGCTTCCTTTTATACGTGAAGCCCTTACAGAAGCAAAGGTCAAACCTCAACCTCCCTACCCTCAGGGCTGTCTGCTTTTTAGTGACGACAAAGCGAGCAAAACCCTTACAGGAGCGATGCTTCCCCAACCGACCGTGACGACACTAGCAGGAGAACAAATACTGCTGGACGACGCTCTTGGTCATGGTTTTGCGCTATTACGACTATACGAAAATCCTATCACAGCGTTTGCTGCTTTAAAAGCTGAACAATGGTCGTGGCTGAAGATGCGTTTTGTCTGCATTCGGCCTGGCAAGCACAATACCGAGGAGACTTTTCAGGATGCACCGTGTAGCGTTGTCATAGATAGCAAGCAGCGATTAGGAGCTTTTTTTCGCCACAACCAGCAAATCTATGTGCTTGTACGTCCTGACCGCTATATAATGAGTGTGTTCAGAGTTGAGCAGACTGAGCAATTTGCGGCAAGATTGCAACATTTCATTCGACCAGCTTAGTTTTATTGACAAGCTTTTTATTTATCTATGAAGGAGGTAAGGATGCCGGTTGTGAATGTCAAACAAGTTTCGCATGTGGCATTGAAGACGCCCGATATCGAGCAGCAAGCCAGTTTTTACACGAATATGGTGGGGCTGGGCGAGACGCAGCGTGATGCCGCCGGACGCGTCTATTTGCGCTGCAATGCCAACCACCATGCGCTAGTACTCGTCCCCTCTTCAGAAACTGGCATTGACCATTTTGCCCTTGATGTTGGCGATCCGGTGGCGCTAGAATTTGCGGCTACCGCCCTGACGAGGATGGGTATTGCTTACGAGACGGAAAAGACGGGGAAAGTCGGGCAAGGCCCTTCATTACGTTTGCGCGATCCTGATAATTACATCGTCGAACTGATTGGCGGCATAGAGCAGGTCTCTCCCACCTATGGCCCACGAGCCGTCCAGCCGCGCAAGCTGAGCCACATCACTCTGCTGGTCAATGATTGCCAGAGGTCCGCCCAGTTCTATAGCGAGATTCTGGGTTTTCGCGTTTCCGATTGGGTAGACGATATTTTCCTCTGGATGCGCTGTAACCCCGACCATCACGGTCTGGCCTTCGCAAAGGCCGATGCGATCCAGATGCACCACTTCGCCTTCGAGGTAATTGACTTCTCTTACCTGGCTCGCCAGGCTGAACACCTCTTGCAAAACGGCTATACACTACTATACGGCCCCGGTCGTCATGGACCCGGTCAGAATCAGTTTGAATACTTCAGGGACCCGGAGCGCAATCTAGTGGAATTTATGTGCGATATCCAGCAAATCTGGGATGACACAACCTATGTCCCCAGAGTCTGGAACTCGCAGGAACCCTGGGTCAACCTCTGGGGGCCTAACCCGCCCGACGACTTTGTGTAAAAAGGGGGTTCCATAAAATGGGGCTGGCGGTTGCAACTGCCAGCCCCACATTATGGATGCCACTCTGCGACAAGCTTATTGCTGACTATGTTATACCCACGCTCGTTTGCTACAATTTTAGAGAGTACTATGCAATCTCTCATAGAGCAGGAGGCAAGCTGTGATTCCTATCAAGGATTATCCAGGGCCACGAAGGCGCATACCGTGGGTTACATGGAGTCTGATCGCTATCAATGTGGTGGTTTTTCTTTATCAGGTATCGCTCGGTCCTGATGCTCAGGCATTTATGTTCGCCTATGCTACGGTGCCAGCAGCGATCACACATGGCATTCCTCAGACCTCGCTCCCCGGCGTCCCGGCCAATCTGCCCTTTCACACGCCCAACCCGGTTTACCTGACCTTAATCACTTCAATGTTTCTCCACGCTGGCTGGCTGCACATTGGTGGCAATATGCTTTTCCTCTACATCTTTGGCGACAACGTGGAAGACCGTATGGGACCGTTGCCATATCTGGCATTTTACCTCTTCTGCGGCTTAGTTGCGGCGGCGGCGCAGATTGCCGTTTATCCAGACTCAACCATTCCTAGCCTGGGAGCCAGCGGCGCGATTGCTGGCGTGCTGGCATCTTACCTGGTACTCTTCCCAATGGCGGGCGTGCGCACCATCATTTTCATCTTCATTTTTTTCACCATCGTCACCGTACCCGCCTTCGTCCTGATCGGCCTCTGGTTCTTGTTACAGTTTTTCGACGGCGTGGCTGCTCTGAGTACGGTCCAGCAAGGAATGGGCGGTGTGGCATATTTCGCCCATGTAGGCGGCTTCGTTGCCGGGCTGATAATTACGTTCGCGCTTCGACCGTGGCTGCGACCACCCGACAATACCATGAGCTACCCCTACTTCCCACGCCACCAAAATGCGGTTGATCGTGCGCAATGGTGGAGATAATATGATAGAGATAATATAATAAGGCAGTATCTTCAACAAACTTGAGGGAGGTGAGGTTTCATGCCAACTCAACTGCGGCGCTTCCTCCCCTGGCTCAAGCCAGGGGAGGAAGCGCCATCTTAACATGACTTCGTAACCTAGCTTCTCTGATACTACACGACAAATTGCCGAGGTGCTGCATCCTCCCGTTGTGCGTTCCCTAAGTGTAGCCACTCACTAAAAAAGGCCGCTCTCACGGCCCCTTCTCATCAATGGTCCGCGAGTCACGTAGAAACCGTTCCAGGTCTTCCTTCTTGACTAAGTAGGTACGCCCCGGCTTATATGCGGGCAAACGCTTCGACCGTATCCATGAGCGGATGGTATCGAGAGGCACCCGCTTGCCTAACAACTCGTGAATATCTTCAACAGTTAACCACTGGGTATCGTCAAGCAAAGAGGCACCTCCCTACAAGACTTTTACAAGCATTATACGGGGTAGTGTCAATGTATCCGTGCTATGCAATATACATCGTGTAGTATTGACTTTTCAGAGTTATGTTGTATACTCTTTATTAGGCCGTATATCTTCAAGTTTTCAGGGAAGCGAGGTGCAAAAGCAAAGACCCCTGCTGGTGCAACAGCAAGGGGCCGTTTTTGAGAGCAGTCTAGCCCTTGTTCAGGTAGTCCTATGCTCTCGCGTGATTCATACCACACGAGAGCCTGACTCGCAAGAGAGGTTCTCAAATGCAACACTATGGTGACAACTTCATTCCCGTTTTTCCGAACGATAGTCTTACTCATACGCCTGTGCATCCGTTCTGCGACGACCCGGCCTGCCCGTGTCACGAGAACATGGAGGCCATAAACCAGGTCAACGAATGGCACCAGGACGGCCTCATCAGCAGCAACGATGCCACCGAGATCGTCCGAGGCCACCGTCCGCTCACCGACTTTCCGTCAGACCAGCCCGGCGAGGTGAACGATGAGCATTGAAACCTACCACCTGCCAGATACGCAGGACGACTTTCCGACGAACAGTGACGTTTATGTGCCAGTCAAGCGCCGGAGTTTACCGCATACCAAGTCGGAGCAACACGCTCTGGCCCCTGAACCAAAGCAGCCGTTTGTGCTCCAGGAGCATCCGTGGAGAAGCTTCCTAGTCGGAATGAGCATTTGTTTAGTATTGTTCCTCTTTGGTCAGCAAGTCGTTGTGCCGTTTGCCTCAGCTACCTATGACCAATGGCACTATGGCGATGCGCGACTGACGCAATTAGATACGGATGTAGAGCATGGTGGAACGAGCCACTTGATCGCCAGCTACTACCACGGCCACATTGTGGTGATCGAGATCCTGGTCAGCCACCCGCAAGATAACCGGGTGTACGTCCTGAGTGGTTTCAGTGACTTGCCTACCCCTCCGGTACTGACCTTAAGCGTGCAGGATATCAACGGCGATGGCAAGCCTGACCTGATCATCAAGATCGAAGGTACGGCGTTGCAGGCGGTGCTATTCAACGCTGGGAAGACGTTCCAGGGACAAGGAGGCTAAAGGATGAGAATCAGCAAGCCGCTGATCTACGCCAATCTCACCGCGCTCTCCCTCAACGGAGTGATGCTCTGCCTGATGGCCGTAAAAGCCTTTCCGCCGCTGCTCGGCATTGCCCTGGTCATGGTGTTTCTGTTCGGTTCGGTCGGTCTGTCATGTTACCTTAACGGCCAGTTGCCAAAGCGCAAACACCGTGTCCCGTTTCACACGGCACTGACCAAGAAAGTGATGCGTTCCTGGTAGCGCGTTCTCTGTTTTCGTCGGTCCAGCAACCTCCACGATTGTTATGAAAAGAGGAACACGGATGATTGAGACGAGCAAGCGTTCTCTTGAACGCGTCATACGAACGGATGACGCGCAGCATCATCTCCCGCGTGAGATCGATTTAGGAACGCATCATCTCCTGCTCAAGAGCGATCAGAGCATCGAATTGATGCGCGGTGAGCAAGGACACAGCGAACCGGAATACGTGCTGTGCTTAGATGCCACAGAAACCTATAGACTGATGCAATGCTTGAACGAACTGTTCAAGGAGATGACCAACAGATAGCGACCCAGGAGAAGGATAGCAGGCCATATCCTTCTCCTGAGCCAGATGATAAAAAAAGCAGAGGAGTGATACCGCTCTCCTACCGTGTTGAAGGACTGATATGAAGCAGATCATCACCGCCAAACTGAAGCTCACGACCACAAAAGAGCAGCATGCCGCACTCAGGCAAACGCAACTAGCCTATCGTGACGGCCTCAATGCGGTGAGTCTGTATGCCTTTACCCACGGCAAAACCAGCAGCGTGACCACGCTGCACAAAGGCATGTATACTGAACTGCGTACGCGCTATCGTCTGCCTTCGCAACTGGCCTGTAGCGTGGAGCGGCAGGTGGCTGCGACCTACAAGGGGTTGTGGACCAAGCTGCTCAAAAATCGAGAGCATCGTCGTCTGAAAATCACCAAGAAACGTTTCAAGGGCCTCGATCAGCCCCCGCACTACAGTTCCCCAACCGTGCAGTATACCTATGAGCGCGATTATACCTTTCAGTGCGACAGCCGGGTCAGTATTGGCACCTTGAACGGACGGATCAGTCTGCCGTACCAGGGCTATTTCAAGCATCTGCTACTGATTCAACAGGGTGCCCACATTGCTCACATCGGAGATGCCAAACTCTGGTACGACCACCCGAAAAAACAATTGTATCTCCTCGTGTCTCTCACGATAGACCTTCCCGAACCGGCCTGCGAGCAGTTCACCGAAGTCGTCGGGGTGGATGTGGGCGTCCGCTATCTGGCGGTCACGTCCACTTCAGAAGGCAAGGCCACCTTTTACCCTGGAAAACGCGTGAGGCACAAAGCCAACCATTATGCGCGGCTGCGCAAACGCTTGCAAAAGAAAGGCACTCGCGGCGCGAAACGTCGATTGAGGCGCATCGGGCAGCGAGAGAGACGGTTAAAAATGCAAGCCAACCACCAGATCGCCACCCAGATCATCCAAGAGCATCCTCATGCCGTGATCGGATTGGAACACCTGACCGATATTCGAGAGCGGACCCGCCGCAGGAAGCGCAAGCGCAAGAAAAATGGTAAAGGCACGGAAAAGGTCTCGCCAAAGGCTCGCAAAGCCAACCGGGTGTATTCGCAGTGGTCCTTTGCCGAGTTGCACTCGCTCATTAGCTATAAAGCGGCGCTTGCAGGTTCGCTTGCGGTCAAGGTCGATGCGGATTATACTTCAAAAAGTTGCCCAATATGTGGGCATACGGCTGATGAGAACCGGCCACACAAGGGGTTGCTTTTTGTGTGTCAGAACCCGATGTGTGGGTACACACTACATGCTGATCTGGTTGGAGCGAGGAATATCACTGTAAGAACGCTCCTGGTCCGGCATGACTGGGCCAGGACGGGATGTTTGTCACTCATCCCAGATGCATCGGACCGTGAAGCCAAAGCGGCACGCCTCTCCAGGTATGCTGAGGTGCGGTGGAGTCCAGATGTAATAACAAGCCTCCGGTCTCTGACCAAAGGTAGTTGACGGATGACCACGAATTGAAAACACTGCTAGAAGATCTCGAATCAGACCGCGTTGAACGTAAAGCTTCTATTGCTGAAAAAGACAAAATCTGTGAGGCTGTTTGCGCCTTTGCCAATGATCTTCCCAGGCACCAGCAAACGGGAGTAATTTTCGTCGGAGTGAATGATAATGGAAGTTGCGCTCAGCTTCCAATCAATGACAGACTCCTCTTGACACTTTCCGAATTGAGATCAACCGGAAATATTCTCCCCTTTCCAGTCATAACAGTACAGAAGAAAACGATTAAGGGCTGTGAGGTTGCAGTCATCACTGTGGAACCTGCAAACGATCCCCCAGTACGTTTTCGAGGGCGTACATGGATACGCGTTGGACCGCGCAGAGCCATCGCCACTCAGGAAGAAGAACACAGATTGATCGAAAAAAGGCGATCAAAAAATTTGCCCTTTGATATTTGTCCAGTCTCATTCGCCACGTTAGACGATCTGAATCTGGATCTTTTCCAGCAAGTTTATCTGCCCTCCTCACTGGCAGCCGATATCATTGAACAGAATCATCGCTCGGTCAAGCACCAACTTATGGCAATGCGTTTTACAACTACTGAGCCAGATTCTATTCCCACCACTCTCGGTATTCTAGTCATAGGCAAAGATCCCAGACAATTTATCCCTGGTGCTTACATTCAGTTTCTTCGTATTGATGGCACAGAGTTAACAGATCCCATCAAGGCTCAGAAGGAAATCAACGGCCCCCTACCCGAATTGCTACGCCAACTGGATGAGACGCTACAGCTTAATATCGCTACCGCGACTGATATCACCGCTCAACCAGTGGAGATCCGTCACCCTGATTATCCAATTGTGGCTTTACAACAACTGGCTCGCAATGCTATCTTGCATCGTACATACGAAGGAACCAATGCTCCTGCACGTATTTACTGGTTTTCAGACCGTATTGAGATCCAGAATCCTGGAGGGCCGTTTGGTCAGGTTAATGCGACAAATTTTGGTACACCGGGCATAACAGATTACCGCAATCCCCATATTGCAGAAGCGATGAAAAATCTAGGCTATGTCCAGAGATTCGGTATGGGCATCCTCCTGGCACGTAAAGAGCTTGAAAAAAACGGTAATCCTCCTCCAGAATTTAGTGTCGAAGACGCCCATGTGCTGATTACCTTGAGGAAGAGACAATGAGCACACCTATCATCGCCTTTTTCAACAATAAAGGTGGAGTCGGTAAAACATCGCTGGTATATCACCTTGCCTGGATGTATGCTGATCTTGGCATACGCGTAGTTGCTGCTGATCTGGACCCCCAGGCGAATTTGACCGCCGCCTTTCTCGATGAGGATCGCCTGGAAGAGCTATGGCTAGATGGAGACCATCCAGAGACCATTTTTGGCTGTGTACAGCCCTTACTACAAGGCACAGGTGATATCACTGAACCACATCTAGAAATAATCGATGAAAATTCGCAATCGGCGCTTTTTGGTCCCATTGCTCTACTAGTAGGCGACCTACTGCTTTCGAGCTTCGAAGGTGAGCTTTCTAATGCATGGCTCGATTGCTTGGATGACAAGCCACGCGCTTTCCGCATCACATCCGCTTTCTGGCGCATTATGCAAAGGGCAGCTAAAGAGCACAAAGCAGATGTTATTCTGATGGATCTCGGCCCAAACCTCGGTGCGATCAATCGGGCCGCGCTCATAGCCGCCGATTACGTCGTCGTAGCGCTCTCGCCGGACTTGTTCTCGCTGCAAGGCTTACGCAATCTAGGTCCAACATTAATAAAATGGCGTCACGAGTGGCAGGATCGGCTTAATAGAAATACTACGACCGATTTAGAACTACCAAAGGGACGTATTAAGCCTATTGGCTATATTGTATTACGACATGAGGTTCGCATGGATCGCCCGGTGCAGGCTTACGAACGCTGGATCGCTCGCATTCCAGATGAGTATCGTCACTATATACTCAACAAATCCGGCACAGGCAATATAATTGTTTCAAACGACCCCGATAATTTAGCACTGCTCAAACACTATCGTAGCCTTATGCCACTGGCACAGGAAGCGCATAAACCAATGTTTCATCTAAAACCTGCTGATGGAGCCATCGGCTCTCATATACAGGCCGTCCGGGGCGCTTATCTTGATTTTGAGAAACTCGCGCGGAAAATCGCTAGTCGAACACAAATACACCTGCCATAGCTATTCGTATTCATCTACGCTGATTTTATAATTTACTTTCTATTCTCCTAACAATACCCCGTACAACTCCCGTTGCCGGGCCGCCGCACGACGGTAAATCGTGCCATGCTTCTCATTGGGCAAGACAGGGCTGGCGAGATCAGCAGGAACTTGAGTGACATCAGGGATCAGGCCCATTGCTTCGAGGGCGAGCAGGGCCGCGCCACGAGCTGAGGCTTCGTGATTGTGCGAGGGATAGAGCGCGGCCCCAAGCGTATCGGCAATAATATGCTGCAATGTGGAGGAGCCGAGCAAC
>DASTZT010000094.1:0-4671 GCA_035764225.1 Ktedonobacteraceae bacterium | reverse complement strand
CCTCTGACAGGATGGTGTCACGGAGGCACTCTTCCTGGAATTTCCTCATCCACTAGTGGCGACGGGACACGTTGCTCGTCGTGTCTCGTTCGCGCCGCCTTTGTTCCTCCCTCTCTCCCCCGTCGCTCTCTTCCAAAATTCCATTCTATATATAATTTCCTCGCGTGGGGGCAAGAGGGTCATCTGACCAAAGGCGATCTGGACTTGGGTCGAACGGGCTTTGCGCCCATGTCGTGCTTCCAGTTCCAACGGACGGCTCTGTTGGCTTGCCCAGGATCGTGCGTGCTCCAGAGAATACTTGATCTCGTCTTCATGCTCCTCTCTGCGCCGATTTTGAGCCGCTCGCGAAAGACAAGGGTGTCTGCGTCTGGCGACAGGCATCAAAGAACGGGAACAGATCAGCGCCTCGGTCGCCAACATGAACCCACATGCTTGCTGAATCGGGAGTCCCAATGTCAGCGACCTGACGTATCCAGACATCGGTTTCGCGCTCTTGCCGTTTGAGCCGTTGATGGCGTTGTTCGCTTTGGGGAGCGGGAACACGCACAAAGGGTTCTTGAGCTATGCACCCAAGCACCTCACGGCTCTGTGGGCAGACGGCAAGCACCGTTTGCACGAAAAAACCACGCCCTCGTTCATTGCCGATTTGTCCGACTCCGCTGATTTTGTGACGATGCGACACATCAATGTCGGTGGTATCCTGCACCAACAACGCGACTTTCGAAGCGTTGGCTTGCTATCTTGTCTGTTGCAGGCGCGGTTGAATCAATGCTGCAAACGTCACCTCTGGCTCGTCACGCAAACGATACAAGGCTTTGGTCTCTTTCCAGGTGTGCATGTGAGCTGGCAGCGAACCCAGAGGGTTCTTCGCCAGGTGGCTGGCCGCTTTGATCGCCCGTCTCGTTCGACGCAGATCGTGCAGTTGGACGTTCCCAAAGGTCCGCTCGGCCCAGCTTTTGGCGTCCAACAGGTCTTGCGTATTCATCTTTGATTCTATCACTTTGTTACATGTGGGTTAAGAATCAGATCTTTCAAGTAGGGGGATGCAGCGGCCCTGTCCTCAAAAGTGAAAACAGCGAAAAACCCATCTAAAAACTCTTAAACTCCTACAAAACGGCACTCTTCATGCTCAAAAACATGACAGATTGATTCCATCTACTAGCGGCATGGATCGTATCGGGCTAGACGCCTGATTGGTGTTTCATTAACCCATCAATGATGTGTACCGCCTCCCAGACCTTATTTGGAGAGCTGGTCTGTCTCATATTTGTCCCAATCATCCAACGGCTCGTCGCCACATAGGAAAAACGCCATGCTGTGAGATTCGACGTTCACCTCCTTGCGCTGGTATCATTTTTTGTCGGAAAGGATCAGGCAAAAGCTAGAAGAACGCACACTCTTCCACCGCCCTTGCGGATAGGTCAGGGCTATGCGAGCGAGCGTCCAGCCTGGATGCGAACGGGCGAGCCGAAAAAGTGATGCAGAACCAGACTGCCAGCCCCTCGCGCCCAACTTTCATAGCCTGGTTGTTCTGCTGTAAACAGACGCAAATCTTTGCCCATGCGAGAGAAGAAATGGCGTTTCATCTCTTGTTGCATAGCCCCCAGCAGGAGATCCTCAGTGAGAATATGTACGTCAGGAGTAGAAAGGATAATACATTGAGGGTTAAAGATATTGACCAGATTGGCCAGGGAAATGCCTAGTAGAACTCCTGCTCGCTGCATGGCCGCACATGCCACCGGGTCGCCGCTTCTGGCACGTTCGACAATCTGGAGCAAGGTCTCTTCCGGTGCGCTGCTGGTCAGATGAGAGGGAGTCGGTTGCACATATTCCAGGTAGTTTTTCACCATACCTGAGAACGAGGCATACGTTTCCAGGCAGCCGCGGTTGCCGCAGTCGCAGAAACGTCCATCGACCATGACAGCTGTATGTCCAAACTCGCCAGCGCCCCCAAAGGCACCCCGGTAGAGGTCGCCATTCACAATAATGCCCAGACCAACTCCACGTCCAATCGCCACGACCAGAAAGTGTTGGTACCATTTCCCCTGCCCAAAAAGCTTGTCATAGACGGCCAGACAATTGACATCATTATCCACAAAGACCGGAATACTCAGACACTCTTCCAGCGGTCGGCTAATTTCCACATCTTTCCACCCCAGCATGGCCGCGTCCAGGCAAAAACCTCGTTCGGCATCGATCAGGCCGCTCATGCCAAACCCCACGCCGATAATCTTGTCCCGCGCGACATGGCTTTCCTGAAACAATTCTTCACAGCACTGGCCGATGAACTTCATAGCCTGGTCATAGTTGCCATGCAAAGGCAGTTCCCATTGACGTGTGGCGATCAACTCGCTGCTCAGATCGAGGATAGCGGCAGTGAGCGAGGTTGGCTGGGGAATCAGACCAACTACAAAGCCTCCAGCTGGGTTGATCTCCAGTAAACCGGCTCGCCGTCCTCCCGTCGATTCAGTGTAATCTTTCTCCAGAATGAGATTGCGTTCCAGCAGACCAGTCGTAATCTTAATGACAGTGACCAGGCTCAATCCCGATGACGCCGCCAGTTGGGGACGCGAAATAGGCCCCTTTGTGCGAATCAGGTTTAAGAGGGTACTCTGGTTGATCCCCCGAATAAGAAAGCGATCAGCAGATAAGAGGTGGTGTTGCATAGATGATGTGCCTAACCCATTCCGTTTCTTAATTTAGTAAGTTTATTTTACGTTACCAGGAGCCTTCTGTCAAGATCAAGGGCGCTGGATACACTCCTTCCTGACGAGAAAAGGGCCGTTTTCATCGCTCGATGGCACCTGTCCTTCCTTTGGCTCAGCGCTGCCGGTTCGCATCTTTACCGATTGGTCTTCCTTCACACCCATCCCTGGCTGATCGATAGCATGGAAAAAACGCAAAGGCTTGACAGGGTATGCTTTCTTTCCTATACTTAACTTAGTTAATTTATTTTTGTCGATGTTCATTGGGTACAGGAGACGTGTGACTCGGTGCCTTCAGAAATCCGCAGGAGGATTACGTTCATGTCTTCCAGTGAAGTATTTGCCTCAAAACCTTTCAATCGGCGTCAATTTGTCAAGTTTGCAGGGGGCGCGACGCTGAGCCTCTCCGCGCTGCTGGCCGCCTGCGGTGGCTCGACCACGGGCGGTCCCACTTCTGGTAGCAATCTCTCCATCCATTTTCTTTCAGTGCAGAATAATAGCCAGCCCTGGCCGACCATCCTCAGTGCGATTACCTCTGCATATGCGAAAACGCACGCTGGCACGAGCTTCACCGTGGATTATGTGCCGCAAAACAACTTGCTTCAGAAAGTCCAGTTGCTTGCCGCACAGGGTGCCCTGCCCGTACTTTACAATACCCCACAGGCTGATACGGTGGCACAACTGGTCAAGAACGGGGAGGCGCTCGATCTCGACGCCACACTTCAGCAGCTTGGGGTTGCAGATCAACTGGTACCGTCGGCGGTTTCTCTGCTGAAGAAGGTGTATGGCACACCGCTCAACGCTTTGCCCTTTGAGTTAAACATCGAGGGTTTCTGGTACAATAAGCAGGTGTTCAGCCAGAACAACCTCCAACCTCCAACCACCTGGGATGAACTGGGACAGGTGGCCGCTCATCTGCAGGGGAAAGGTATTCAGCCATTCGCAGCATCAGGTATCCAGGGCTGGCCGCTGACGCGTTTGATTGGCAATTACCTATTCCGCAAGCTGGGTCCCTCTGCGATGGATGATATTGAGCGTGGCAAGGCGAAGCTGACCGATCCGGCGTACGTGGAAGCGGCTCAACAGGTGGCGAATTGGGGCAAACAGGGCTATTTCGGCAAGGGCGTGGCTACCCTTGACTACACTCCGGCTCTGGATCTTTTCTTGCAGGGCAAGACCGCGATGCTCTATATGGGAAGCTGGGCACTGGCCGATTTTAACAACCCTTCGGAAACGACTATCAATGCCAACACTATTGGCTATTTTCCCTTCCCGAATGTCGTTGGTGGTACTGGCAATTCCAACCAGACGCCAATGAACGCTGGTCAGCCCACTTCTGTGAACAAAGCGAAATACACGGACCCCTTTGGTCAATGGCTGGCGTATATGGTGCAAAACTACGGAGATGTGGCGCTAGCAAAGCAGGGGGCGGTGACAGGTTTTGTCGTGCATAATAAGCCTGCGAGTCTCCCCGCACTGACGAGTCTGGTGATCGACCAGATTGCGAAAGTCACGCAGCCAGTGCTCTGGTTTGAAGCGCTGTTCTCTACCAAAGCGACCAATGCCTCGCAGCAGGATGCCGCTCCTCTGGTGACGGGGGCCATGTCGTCAACCAGCTTTATGGCCTCTGTGCAACAGGCATTATAACCTCAGAGAGGGCCTGTTGGTGCTGGGCAGCATGGGTCAGCAACCCGGCATGTGCGATGCTGGCTGTGTGGATGTGGATAGGGAAGCCTTGCGGATCGGCATGCCTCTGGTCGTACTTCAGCCAGGCTTACCTGCGCCACTGGCAAGATAGAGGTTTCTGGCTCTCTCTGGAGGTTTGGATGAAAACACTCTTACGCGATTGGAAAGCAACGCTGGTCCTGGTGGGACCGGCGTTGCTCGTGTATACCCTGGTGGTACTCATCCCAATTGTCTGGTCGCTTGGCTATACCCTTTTTGAAGGGAATGTGCTCTCTGGCTT
>DASTZT010000093.1:0-10429 GCA_035764225.1 Ktedonobacteraceae bacterium | reverse complement strand
GGTGTGCAGCAGGATGCGTATGGTTTCGCGAATCGTCTGGGGGCTGGTTTTGATGGCAGTATTTTCCTGAGCGCGGGCATGGTAACGACGGCAGATGCTCTCTCAAAATTTGCCCAGCAACCAGATAATCCGGCCACCAGTCCGTACCAGATCTGGTCACCCACAGGGGCCTATCTTAAAGGAACCAAAGTTGTCTGGCACCACAGTGTCTACCAGGCAAAATGGTGGACGCAAGGCGATATTCCAGATAACCCTGTTTTACAGGAGTGGCAGACGCCCTGGACATTGATTGGCCCGGTTTTGCCAGGTGAGAAGCCGATTCCACAGCCGACATTGCCTCCCGGCACCTATCCTAACTGGTCTGGCACGGCTACCTATAACACTGGCGACCGTGTCCTATTCAATGGGGTACCGTACCAGGCAAAATGGTGGAATAGCGGACAGAGTCCAGCTGCCGCAACATCAAATCCCGATAACTCCCCCTGGGTCCCGTTGACCCAGGACCAGATTAACGCTATCGTAGTACCCACAAAATGTGCAACGAAATGTAGCAAGTAGCGAACCAGTACACACGAGGCAGGAAGTCTATTTACCATGAACTTCTTGCCTCCGGCAGACATTCATTATGTGCCAAAATGTCCTATGAAGTACCAATTTCATCTATTCTATACTATACTATTTAAAGTGCCAACAAAAAATGCGGTATCTTACTTCACTAGATAAGAAAGAAGTAAGCGTAGTAAAAGCATTTCTTCCGCGCCCGCTGTCCCCAATTCTATGGAGGTAGTCATTGGAAAAAGCCAGATAAAACTCGCGTTAAAGCTTTGCGTCAGTTTTGTCCGGCTTATTTGTCAATTGTTGCATCTGTTTTATCTGACGGCTAACGGTCAGATTGGGCTGCCTACCATCGAATTATCATAAATGCATTTAAAAGGAGTTAAATGTATGCATAGCAGAAAGGGATTTCGCTTTCTCTTTCGAGGACTGCTCCTGGCTCTCGTATTGAGTGTAGGAGTCGGCTTCTTCGTTTTTTCGCCCCTTCACCCTACTCACGCGGCTACCCAACCTTCGTGGCCACTGATCGGTTCGGGCGACAGGGGCGAAGATGTTTTCTCAGTTCAATTGATGCTCCAGGCTCGTGGCTTCTCACTCTCCATCGATGGCGTTGATGGTATGCAGACGACCGGCGCTGTCGTCTCCTTCCAATCCGCTCACAGTCTCCAGGCTGACGGAGTAGTGGGACCGCAGACCTGGCCAGCCCTGATTGTTACCACCAGCCAGGGGAATACTGGTTCAGCGGTCCAGGCGTTGCAGCGCCAACTCAACGCACATGGCGCATCTCTTACTGTGGATGGCAATTTCGGACCGGCCACCACCACCGCTGTCAAGAACTTTCAGAGCAGCCATAATCTCAGCGCGGATGGCATTGCCGGGCCGCAAACCTGGAACGCGCTGGTGGGAGTAGGCGGCGCGCAAACGTTCACCTGGCCCGATGTCGGTCAGGGAGCCTCTGGGGAAAATGTATTTTCCATCCAATTGATGCTCCAGGCTCATGGCACCTCGCTCTCTATCGATGGCAGCTTTGGCTCACAAACAGCATCGACCGTCAAGGCTTTTCAATCCGCTCATAGTTTGAGTGCGGATGGGGTAGTGGGACCGCAGACCTGGCCGGTCCTGATTATTACCACTAGCCAGGGCAACACCGGCTCAGCAGTCCAGGCGTTGCAGCGCCAGCTCAATGCGCATGGCGCATCTCTTACTGTGGATGGCAATTTCGGACCGGCCACCACCACCGCTGTCAAGAACTACCAGAGCAGCCATAATCTCGGCGTGGATGGCATTGCCGGGTTGCAAACCTGGAGTAGCCTGGTCAGTACAGCTGGTACGCCGCCATCGCCACCACCACCACCACCGCCTCCTGGGCAGCTCCTCTGGGGAGTGGACACGACGAGCTTTGTTACCTCGTCATTCCTCAGCGAGGTAGGGAACAATTTCGGGACGCCCCAGTTTATCGGTCGCTATATCGATGCCTTGTCCTTCTCCCCGATATCAGCTTCCGAAGCCTCGTTCATCCATAGCAAAGGGATTCACATTCTGCCCATCCTCTCCGACTTTGGAGGAGATACCGGTCTCAATACGGGCGTCTCACGCGCAAATGATGCCATTGCGAAAGCGCACGCACTCAGTATTCCCAAAGGAACCATTCTAGTGGTAGATATCGAGGCTGGAGAAGCTGTGGATGCTGGCTATGTTGAGGGTTGGAATAACACCATTGCTGCAGCGGGTTACGTCGTTGGGTACTATGAGAATCCGTTACCCGGTAGCAGCCAATTTAACAGCGCGTTTTGCACAGCCGTGGGGAGCGACTCAGGGGTCGCCAACGCCATGCTGTTTTCCTCTGAACCATCGCTAGGACGAACGCCTGCATCCAGCAAACCTCCGTTCGGACCAGACGGATTGTTGTGTAATGGTCAGGATCGCGGCGGTCATACGCTCATCTGGCAGTATGGTTTGCAAGGCCACGGCGCGGTCAATATCGACACCGACGAACTTCAGTCCTCGGTTCCACTCTGGTGATAACAGTAATGATAGGGGCCTGCCTGAGATCAGGATATCTTCACTCATCAAGCGCCTGATCTACGGCTTGTTCCGGCGTCAGTGGCAGAAAGAGCTTCGGCGCAAGCTCTTTCTGCGCTGAGGCAATCCTCCGAGGTTCCGTAATATCGTCATTGACGATATCATCATCCGGCAGCTCAATCCTTCTCGGCTCAGTAACGTCTCCGCCGGTAATACCACCGTCAGACAAGCCGACTTTTCCCAGGACCGCGAGAGCGCCATCCAGGATGTCAGACATCGCAAGCGTTATTCTATCCGTCGCGTTCTTATCGGGAATATCGTGCTCCGGCTGCCAGAGCGCGGGCATCTCGCCATCGTCCACCGCGTTGGTGACGTTCTCATGTGAGTCCTGTTTTGCTCCCGTATTAAGCGCGACCAGCACCTGCCTCTGGAGCGATTCGGGGATGGTATCCGCCCCAATGCTCTCAATGTGCTCGATCAGGTTCAGACCAGCCAGCAGGGCAGCCAATTGCGCGGTCCGCACGCTGCTGGCATCGACCCCTGTCCAGTCCAGCCCAATTTCGCCCGCCTGCAACCGCCGGTTGAGCGCCGCCAGATCAAGCCCTTCCAGGGAGCGCGGTAAACGCACACTATGCAAAATATATTACCTCTCTTCCACGATTTTATATTGATATGACCAAATTGTCGTGGCGACGAGCTTGAGCGCGTCCAATTTATTGACCTGTCGCCACGTGAAATCGCCCAAACCCGCCGCAGGGCAAGCGCGAGGCCCCCTCCGCCCATTACCCCACCCCTTGCCCCTACCGTTCCCCCACGATCTCGCATCCCCTACCAAAAAAACATGAACGGGATTTGCAACGGTGGCCGGATGCGGTAGGGGCAAGGGGATGGGCTGGTGAGGCGGCGGGGGCCTCGCGCTTGCTCTCGTGGGGTGGTGTGATCGTGCCCTGCAATCCGCGATTGATAGGCCATGCGTTCGTCCCACATGGCGATCCCCCTGCGCGTTGGGACGCGATTCTGCCCCGCTCATATGCATACACCCTCTTCATAGCCCTCCTTTGCGAGTGAGGTTCCAGTAATTTTGATCGAAGCCTTTCAACAATGGAGTGTCGATCTGGGTGGGGACGATGATGAGCAGAGCACGCATGGCTCGCGTCATACCCACGAACATAGTACGGCGGGCCTGGAAAAGGATCTCGGAGCGTTCCTCGGCGGAGGCGTTGTAGGGGATGATGGGGTAGTTGCCGACGATGAAGCCTGCGAGAGCGACGATGGGAAATTCTAGCCCTTTGGAGGTGTTGAGCGTCAGGACTTTGATGCCGGGGTGCGAAAGGTTGAGATCCTGCCCGCTCATATAGGTAGCCTGGAGGCCGAGTTCGACCAGGGCGGCGGCAATGTTTTTGCCGGAGCGTTCGCTGGGACAGAGCACGGCGCAGGAGCCGAGGGCGAGGCTGAGGCTGCGCATGGCTTTTCTAAAGAAGCTGGCGAGCAATTGCGCCTCGTGATGGCTGCTCTGGACAGAGCGCACGTCGGGCATGGGGCCGTTGTTGATGTAGTGCCGTTCGATGATTTCAGGCTCCAACGCGCCAGCGGTGAGATAGGATTGCGCGGCCTCGCCGATCTCGCGGGTCGAGCGATAGTTGGCGTGCAGGATGCTAGTCCGGCCCTGGAATTTGAGGCTCTGATGTACGTCGGACCAGGTGAAGCCGCTACCGTAGATGGACTGGTTGGCGTCTGCCGTGACGAAGATGCGATTGGGAGCTTTACAGAGCTGGAGCAGCATGCGTAATGAGCTGGGGTCGAGATCCTGGGCTTCGTCGATGACGACGGCGTCGTAGCTGGTGTATAAGGGGCAGTGCTTTACCAGCAATTCGGCTCGCGCTCGCCGTTGCTGCCACGTCTCTTTGCCGGTGGCGAGCATAAGTGCGTGCCAGCGTTCGTAGATTTTCCAGATGAGCTTGCGCTGTGTCGCGTTGAGACGGAGCTTGCGACCAGTGCGCGCGATGCTGAGATAGTCTGCGAGGCTCCTGGTCTGGCGCGCCACGATGACGCTAATGATCTCTTGCAGCAGGTACTCGCCTCCCATCTTCTCCAACGTTTGCCGTTGCGCCTCGCATTGGAGCAGGTTGCCCTCAAGCGGTGTCTCTTTGATCGCTTGCTGGAGGATGCGGTGCAGTTCGTCTGGCCCGACAATTTCCTTGGGCTGGTCGCTCCGGTACAGAATGTCATGGGCGAGCTTATCAGCGGTCTGCACTGTGACATATTGAGCATCGGGGCCAAGCAGCTGCTGTAACAACTGCTCGGACGATTTGATCAGGGCGTTGGTGTAGGTGGTGAAGAGGATACGTGGAGCTTCGTGGCTCGTTTTGCTCCATTGTTGTAGTAGTGAGCGGATGCGATAGAGCGCGACGGTGCTTTTGCCTGTGCCGGGGCCGCCTTTGACGAGGGTGGGGCCGGAGGCGTTGAGGGGCCAGTTGACGTATCTCTCTTGTTCAGGGGAGAGCCGGAGCAGGAAGGCCAGCAGCTCGCCCTCTTTATAGCGCAGCAGATCATCGACCTCGCTCAGCACAAGGTCGGGCTGCTGCATCACCTGGAGCAGGGGACGCTCAAACATATAATCGTGCAACTGGATCAGCACATCATCCTTGACCCCCGAACAACCAAGCAGCCCATCTTCGTCGCGAATTTGCAGCAGGCGTTGATGGTACGCTTTGGGGATACCCAGGCTGTTGAGCAGCCCTTGCGTGATCGGCATCGGTAGTGGACGGCTCTCTGCCTGCGCAAAGCTACGCTCCCAATCGGGCTGCCGGGCAGATTCCGCGCTCGCATCGCTGTTGACGCCTTCCAGATCGTCCGGTAGCATATCCTCATCGAGTCCATCCTCGTCTTCGGGGCGAGCTTTATAAATAGTTTCGTTGCGGCGCTCGATGCGGTAGATACTGACGTACCGCTGATTATAGGTATAGAAGATGCGGTAATCGCCGGAACGAATGCGAAACGGCTTGCCAGGGTAGTGCATCAGCTGCTTCTTTGCCTTATTATCTGGCCGTGGGTCTTCTGTCAGCAGCGCGATTTTTTCCATGACCTGGTGTAGCTCTTTCGCTGGGAGCCTGGTGATATCTTGCAGCAACGCCGGTTTGATCAAAGGTTGCCATTGGGTTTTCATCTACAACATCCCTATCTCTAGCAGGACATTCCCTGCACTCGCTCCAATCCAACCATCCAGCATGTGATGGAATAAAGTTATCTCTAATTATAACAGACGTTTCAGGCAACCTTCATGAAAAACCAGCCATTCGGGCTAAAGTGGAAACGATTGTATGTCTTAGTCAGCCCCTCCTGCCGCGTGAGCATGATAGATTGGCGATAGGTGTAGTAGCGTCGAGCTGAGGAGATAGGGGATATTCCGAGTTACAGTTTTGCCATACAACCCTCATATCATGTGGTGATGTCTGGATAAGGCAGCGACCAGTGCTGCAACTTCCGTGCATATTCGAGTTGAAACCCTAGTGGCTCTGCATAATCACGCTCGAACAAGGCGATAAAGAGTGTAAGCGTCAGAAAATGGTGTGCTCCAAGCTCGAAAAGCTTGACGTAGTCATGGGTAGCCAGCGCCTCGCGCTCCTCGTCGCTCAATTGCAGCCAGGTGCTGTGTTCGCCTTCTAGCAGGTTCAAAATCACATTGGCCCGCTCGGCTTCCCACCAGGTAACGGTGCCGCGCGGATCTGCGCGGTAACGCTCGACCAGTTCCGGGTCGCGATCAATGGTGAAGAGGAATTTGTTGAGGAGGTACTTGCTCATGCGTCTACTCCTTTCGGATACCAGGTGAAATAGGCTTCCATCGTGTGGAACAGGTCGAGAGAATCGGCGTAATCGGCCTTCACTGCTCCGGCAACCCCCATCATCAGCATAAAGTCGAGGAAGCCGTGAGTGGCGTTGCCTGGCGTCCAGAGGCTCTCAAGCGTGACTTCCCGTAACGCGCCTTCAATGTCCCCAGAAGCGATCCACTCGACGGCTTTGCGGTCAAACTCAGGGTCTGGTCCATGAGGGCCGAACTGGCGTGGTCCGCCCAGTTCGAGGGAGAGATGACCGGTCCCGATGACGGCGACGCGCTGATCGCTGGGCCAGGACTCGATGAGACGACGCAGCGTGCGGCCCAGATCGACAAACCGCCAGGGTTGTGGAAGGGGCGGAGCGAAGATATTCGTGTAGATAGGCACGATGGGAAGATCAGCCTGCGGACGCGTCGTGATGATGGGACAGGTGATACTGTGGTCAACGCGTAGTTCGTTGCTGAACGCGAAGTCGAAACCAGCATCAAGCCCGGCCCGGAGCAAATACGCCGAGAGTTCCTCGTGTCCTTTGAGGACCATGCGGGGCAGCCCGAATTCACGCTCCTCATTGTAATAGTTTGCATCGTAGAACGGAGCCTTGCCAATGAGGAACTGCGGCATATTATCGTAGAAGAGCTGGTGGAAGTGGTCAGAGCCAACCATCACCAATACGTCTGGTCTGGCCCTGGTGAGCGTCTCGCGGTACGCCGTCACCTTGCGCACCCACTCGTCCGCAAAGTCGGGTCGGCTCTCCGGTGGAGCGGTACTGGCACGGTAGAAGAATGGGTGATGAGTGGTGGCGAGGACAGCGACAAGGTTTGCCATAATTCCCTCCTTAGAATGTGACCTGCGCCTATGGCAGGCATTGAGCGATTCCGATCCGCACGCGTCGTTGTCAAGCGGAATATACAGGAAAGTCAGGCTAGCGTTGTTCTGTATTGTCGTTGCTGGTGGTTGGTCGGTAGACAGCGTTCCGGTCGATGGTTGAGTAAATAGCAGGCGCGATAGGGTGACGCAACTCTTCAGCAATATGGCCAAGCAGGCCCGCCGCACGCGCGAGCAGGGCCACGCCGCGCAGCACCTCCGAAGGCAACCCGATATCCGCCAGCGCGGCCCCTGCCACCCCGGCACCGTTGAGCGGAAGCGTGCGACCAAGCACCTCGGCATGGACTCGACCAATGGCCTCGAACAAGCGCAGGTGTGGTCCCCTCAGACCTTCCCGGTCGGCAATACCGATGATTACGGCTGTGCGCGGATCAACGGTTTTATGCACTGGATGGCCCAACCCCGGAACAAAGCGACCAGCCGCACGCTGCTTGATGACTGCCTGGCGAGCCAGAGCGTCCCATTGCTCATCGGTCTGCGGAAGCTGACCCTCAGCGGTTGCCAGCACGTCGGCCAGAAAGCGGCCAGTGTCTTCTGTGACACCGAGGAAGCGCGAGCCTCCCCCCAACAACCCGGCGGCCATCGCCCCCTGGAGCGCATCCGGGGCGCTGTACAGGGTCAGGCGGGCCGCAATCGCCGTTGGGGTAAAGCCATGATCGGCCAGCGAGACAAGTACCGCCTCGAACACGCGCACCTGTTGCGGGGTCGGGCGCTGCTGCGTGGCAAGCCAGAGCGCCAGTTCGCCAAACCCGATGGTGCCAATCAGTTCGTTCGCCAGGTCGTGACCGAGCAGGTGAATGTTGGTGGAATCAGATGTACCGATTCCGGTGGGATAGTCCATATGTCTCCTTATCCGTTACTATGAGCTGAGCCAGGCACGGATCTGCTCGTCGTCCTGACCGTGTGCCGGAGGCGGCAAATCGTAGCGTGGAGGCGTCAAAGAGAACGAGATCGGGTGACGAACCATTGGCACGGCATCATCTCCAGTGCCAACTTCGACCACGGGGTTGAGTCCAATCTCGTGGGCGAACTTGATCCCTCCTTCGACGGTGTTGATCGGGCCACACGGCACGCCAGCAGCAGTTAACAGGTGGAACCATTCGTCGGCTGTTCTTGTACGCAGTCGTTCAACCAGCAGCGGGCGCAGGTCTTCGCGATTGCGATTGCGATCTCTGGTGTCGGTAAACCTGGGATCATGCGGCAACTCAGGGAGGCCGAGAACCTCACAAAGCTTGCTGAACTGCCCATTGTTCCCGGCAGTGATGATCATATCCAGGTCCGCCGTCGGCAACGACTCGTAGGGGAACAGACTGGGATGAGCATTGCCCATCCGCATCGGCACAACGCCACCAGCAACATAGGCAGTCGTTTGATTGACCATTCCTGAGAGCGCCGTAGCGAACAAGCTTGTCTCCACATGCTGGCCTTCACCCGTGAGATTGCGATGATTGAGGGCCGCGAGAATACCAACGGTTGTGTGTAGTCCGGTCATCACATCGAAAACTGAGATGCCGGAGCGATAAGCCGGACCCTCAGGAGCGCCCGTGAGACTCATTAACCCGGACATTGCTTGCACAATCAGGTCGTAGCCGGGCAGAGATGCTCCCTGCTCCGTTCCGAAACCACTAATGGAGGCGTAGATGATCCTGGGGTTGCGCTGCTGGACCGCGTCGTAATCCAGGCCAAAACGCTTGAGACCGCCGGGCTTGAAATTCTCGATCAAGATATCGGCGCGAGCGGCTAATTCGTGGGCCAGTTGCAGGTCCGCGGCATGCTTAAAATCGAGGATGACCGAGCGTTTGTTACGGTTGATAGCCATGTAGTAGGTCGCCACACCATCGCGCTCTGGAGGGAGCCAGGCGCGGGTATCATCCCCCGCAGGACTTTCGACCTTAATCACCTCCGCGCCGAGGTCGCCAAGTAGCATCGTACAGTATGGGCCAGCGAGCACGCGTGAGAAGTCGGCTACCAGCAGACCATTGAGCGGGCCAGGCCGACGGTCGGACTCCTGCGCGTTCTTCTCGTTGTCCTGTTTCGACATGAGTTTCACGCCTCCTAAAACTGATGGTGCGCGATTACTACAGTGATGTGTACCGTTGATTGTGGCCGGGTGCCATTGCAGCGACGGCTGTCCGCTATACGGACTTTTGTCCGCAAAATAAGTATAGACGACAGCAAACACCAGTGTCAAGAGGTGCAGAGGATAAGGCCGGAGGTTTTTAGAGAGGGATATTTGATGGACCGGTGCCTATAATCACCTGTGAACGGTTTTGCCAGAGCGCCCAGTCGGAGCTAATCGCAGCTGCCGTCTGCAACAGCAAGGGAAGATACTTCTCTGTCAGCGTCTCAATGCTTGTTTCTGCGGCGTGAACGCTGATATTGAGCGCGGCGACCACGCGGTTGGTGACATCGCGCAAGGGGACGGCAATTGAACGAATGCCGTAGGCCAGGTGCTCATCAGCCAGCGCCCATCCTCTCGTATGCACCTCGCGTAGGGCGCGGTCACGCTCTTCCGCCTCTGGTCGCCAGAGCGGCGCGATGCCGGAGCGGCTCGGCACAGCAAGCACTCGTTCCAATTCATCCAGGGGTAGTTCGGCCAGGAGCACTTTTCCAAGCGAGGTCTGCAGAGCTGGGAAGCGCGTGCCGATAGTGACAGCAATCGTGATGATTTTCGGCACCGCCACCCGCGCGACGTACACAATGTCGGAACCGTCGAGTTGCGCGATTGACGATGACTCATTCGTATGTCCCACGAGCTGCTCGATGTGCGGGCGAGCAATGTCCCAGATGCCGATTGAGCCAATATAAGCCATGCCTAGATCCAGCACTCGCGGAGTGAGCGCAAACCCGCCCTGCGCCGCGCGGACATACCCCAGTTCCTCAAGCGTGAGCAACATCCGGCGCGCGGTTGGTCGAGCCAGCCCGGTAGCGGCAGCCACTTCGCTCAAGGTCATCGTTGACCGATTGGGTCCGAACGCTCGAATGACATCCAGGCCTCGTGCCAACGATTCGATGAAGTCTGGTCCTGTTTCGCCGCGCATCCTATCTCCCTATAGCATATGAACGTCCACCAGCGCATAGAGCGCAAGTGGACACAATGGGTGTTTTCTCTGCGCTCATCGTAGCAGAAACGG
>DASTZT010000092.1:0-5986 GCA_035764225.1 Ktedonobacteraceae bacterium | reverse complement strand
TCTTGCATAGAAACGGCCACCGCTCCGATGTCCTCGCGAACGCTACGAACGATGCGCGTGATTGTGCCAGCCTGATCTTTGGCGCGTTCAGCTAAGCGGCGAATATCGGCTGCGACGGCTCCGAAGCCTTTACCGTTTTCTCCGGCCATCGCGGCCTGAATGGCGGCGTCAAGCGCCAGGCGATTCGTCTGATGCGCAATGCTGGAGATAGCCTCGACGATATCGTTGATTTCGCGTGAGCGATCACCCAGGATTTGTACCTTGCTCGCTGTCGCATGGACGTTCTCATTGATGCGACCCATACCCTCGATAGCCTGCATCACCGATTCTCGTCCAACCTGCGCATCCTGACGCGCCACACGCGCTACATCGTAGAGAACCTGGGCGCGTTCAGCTACCTGACGACTAGAGGCCGTCATCTGGTCTACTTCGACGACCGCGCCTGCGATCTGGTTGATCTGCTGGTCGCCTGTCTCCACCAGTTGCGTCATACGATCAAGGATAGCAGTCGTTGAATTGCCAACCTCGTGGGCAACCATTTTTACGCGTACAACCAGGCTGCCTAGCTCTTCTACCATATAGTTGAAGGAGTCGGCCAGCACACCCAGCGCATCGGCAGTTACTTCGGCCTGCACGCGCAGATCACCTTCACCGACTCCACTGACTTCGCTGACCAGCTTCTCTACCTGGGCTTGCAGAGTATCGCGCTGCGATTGCGTTTCCTGAATAAGGCGGACAATGTTATCCAGCATGTTGTTCATGGAGTTGGCAACAATATGGATTTCGTCTCGTCCGCTAATGAGCGCGCGGGCGTTTGTTTCTCCCTTAGCAATACGTTTCGTCAGCGTGGCCAGCTCGATGAGCGGATGGGTGATGGTGCGGCGTATGACGTAACCGATGACGCTGATGATGATAATCGTGCCAAGAAAAGTAATAATGGCCGATGTGATGACCGGGTTCATCTGCGAAGGTCCAACCTGCGCGACCCTGTTACTCATATCTTCTGAGATCTGTGAAATCTGCTCCCACTCACCTTCCAGTGGGGTATATTTTTGCCTGACCTGGTCCAATAATGCATTAACCTGTGCTTTAGGGGCATTGAGGGTAATACTGCGCAATAGCTGATCTTGTGCATCGCGATAGTCTGGCCACAACTGGTCCTGCACCAGAGTAATGGATTGCTGCTGCTTGTTTGGTAAAAGCGTATCGGGATTGTCGGTCAGCAGAATATTGCGCACGTCGTTCATCTGCGGCGAAGTTGCTATCTGATAGCTCTGCTGGTACTGTTTGGCTGTGTCGCTAAATTGATTGGCGTCGTTACGGATATTTTTGATAATTCCCTGAGTTTGTCCCTGCAAAACGGCGCTATTGGACACATATTGATCCTGATAAGCAAGGTTGACGGACGCGTTCATATTTTGTAAATACGACTCACCGGCCATCGTGGCTTTGAGCGCGCCAATGCTTGTCTGTACGGCCAGGCTTCGTTCATTTTGAATGTTGCTGAAAATGAAGCCCAGCGCAGAGATAGCAAGACCTGGGATTAATGCCGCGAGAAGAAATGCCCAGGCCAGGCGGCGGGAAATGGGGATATTTGTAATCAATGTAGACATAGTAGCCGGGTCCTCCTCAACGGCCTAAGATTACCTGTGAATACCTGTCGCGTGGTATTCTCGTAGTGTATTGATAGTCCACAATCTGGGCAATCAAACATGAGTGTACTGCACTTTAGTATAAAATGGAATATAGTGCCAGATGAGTAACCCAATTTTCCTAGTGCTGGATAGGGATAACGTGCTATACTGTGTGCCATGCATTACAGATTGCCAACGCTCCTGGGCGCGGTAAACCGGGCCCCTACGAAGTTCAGGCAATCTGCATAGCAAGACAGGAAAAACTCACAAAGTTGTAAGGAGCCATTTATGGATGCTTTCTCTGTAGATCAGTGGCCTTTTCAAAAGGTGCTCATTGCCAATCGGGGTGAAATTGCTCTGCGTGTTATTCGCGCCTGTCGGGAGCTAGGGTTGAAGAGCGTGGCGGTATATAGCGATGCCGACCGGGCCGCGTTGCATGTGCGTATGGCTGATGAGGCTTACCATATTGGCCCTGCTCAGGCAGTAAAAAGCTATCTGCATATACCGACATTGATAGATGTCGCAAAACGTTCAGGAGCACAGGCGGTTCATCCGGGCTACGGGTTTCTGGCGGAGAATGCAGCTTTTGTTGAAGCCTGTAAAGAGGCTGGCTTGATTTTTGTTGGCCCGCCCGTTGAAGCGCAACTGGCGATGGGCGAGAAGACTGCCGCTCGTCGCACCGCTCAGGCTGCCGGGGTACCGATTGTGCCGGGTGCAATGACCGATGTTGAGGGCGATGAGCTGGCGATAGAGATTGCGGAACAACTGGGCTATCCCATTTTGTTAAAAGCGGCTGCCGGTGGTGGTGGTAAGGGCATTCGTTTTGTACGCGAGCCTAAAGATCTGCTCTCGTCGCTGCGCACAGCTCGCAGCGAGGCCAGGAGCGCGTTTGGCGATGGGCGCGTCTATCTGGAGAAAGCGATTGCGCCCGCTCGTCATATCGAAGTGCAGTTTATTGCTGATACGCATGGCAACGTGGTGCATCTGGGTGAGCGCGAGTGCAGCGTGCAGCGCCGCCATCAGAAGCTCGTTGAGGAGTCGCCCTCCCCTATTGTGGATGCACAATTGCGCGCACGTATGACCTCAGCGACGATTGACCTGATCCGCACGATCCGCTATGTCAATGCCGGGACGGCTGAGTTTCTGGTCGGGCCGGATCGCAATTTCTATTTTCTGGAAGTCAATGCCCGCATCCAGGTAGAGCATCCCGTGACCGAGTGGTGTACCGGGGTGGATCTGGTGCAAGAGCAGTTTCGTGTTGCGGCTGGCCTACCGCTTTCTTTCACGCAGGAGCAGATCGAGTTGCGTGGCTCGGCGATGGAGTGCCGTATCTCAGCAGAAGATCCTGAGAACCGTTTCCTTCCGGCCACGGGAGCAGTGTTGGCGTTGCAAGAACCCTCTGGTCCTGGGGTGCGGGTCGATAGCAGCCTATACCCTGGTTTGCAGGTACCGCTTTTTTACGATCCCCTCTTATCAAAACTGATCGTCTGGGGCAAAGATCGAGCGCACGCGATTGCTCGTATGCGTCGCGCGCTCGCTGAGTATCAGATCGTTGGCGTGCGCACCACCATACCCTTTGCTCGCTGGTTAATGGAGCATCCTCGCTTTATTGCTGGCGATATGTCTACCGACTTTATCGCTGAAGAGTGGGACACGCGTAAGCAACGTGGAGAGCAAGAGCAAGCAGAGGAGATCAGTGCTAAAGATGATGAGATTGCGCCGAGCCAGCTAGCTGCTATAATGGGAAGCTTGTTGATGCATGAGCAGGTGGAAGAGGAGAAGGTCCGTCGGCAGCCGGTAGCTGGTGGGAGCGATGGAGAGGAGGGCAGCCGCTGGCGATTGGCGGCTCGCAGGGAAATTTTGAAGCATGGCTAAGCCATTGTGACTGATTAAAAATAGGCAGTCCTTCTTAAAAAGGACTGCCTATTTATGATTATGGATGTACCTTTGCGAAAACATTGCTGACATCGGGGAGTAGCCCAAAGTTATTGACATCGACAGGCCAATAGACTAAATCAGCTTTGCCAATAATATTTGAACGCGGAACAAGTCCCCACACACGCGAATCTGAACTATTGCCGCGATTATCTCCCAGGACGAAGTACTGATTTGTGCCTATATGCCATGTTTGAAAAGATGGATAAGGGGCAAAAGGGTCATTTTTATTAATATAGGGTTCTCGCAAGGTGACACCATTGACAATAACAGTTTTGTTGACAATAGTAACGGTATCGCCAGGAATAGCAATAATGCGTTTGATAAAGTTCTCCTGCGGGTCTACAGGGTAGCGGAAGACAATCACATCTCCTCGGTCGGGTGGATGGAGGAAATAGGTTGCCTTATCAACAATAATATATTCCTGGTTGTGCAGCGTCGGCTCCATACTCTGGCCTTCAATGTGAAAATTTTGTAAGGCCAGCCGGATAGCGAGGATCATCAGAAGGATCAGTGTGATCGTCTCGAGTAATTGGCGTATCCAGAAATGGCGTCGGGTAGAACGATTCTCCTGCTTCAAGGTATGGCTCCTTTGCTTCTCCCTTGTATGAGCGATTTGCGTGCCTATCCAGGGGAGAAGCTGACCCTCCTACTTTTCCTCAACGGGAGGAGGCAATGTGAACGCTACGGGATCTTTACCATGACGCTCTGCAGCCGCAGCCTTGAGGCGCTCAACCGCTTCATAAGGCACATAGCGCCCGCCAAGTGGAGTAGGATGGATACCTGGGCCATGAAAATCGGTGCCCCCTGTTGGGATGAGGTGGTATTCATCAGCAAGTACACGCAATGCTGCCTCTTGCTCCGGTGTGTAGGGACCGTAGTAGGTTTCCAGCCCCACCAATCCGGCACGGCATAATCCAGGCAACCAGTCGCGCAACTGAGCAAGGCCCGGCAATTCGACAGGATGGGCCATCACAGGCAAGCCGTTGGCGCTGGCAATCAGGCGTACGGCATCTTCTGGTGTGAGCTTATAGCGTGGCACGTAGGCTGGTTGCCCTGTCCCGATGTATTTATCAAACGCTTCCCCGATGGTCTGGACATAGCCAGCCTCTTGCAGCGCCTTAGCGACGTGTGGCCGACCTACGGCTCCCTGAGCAATATCACGAACGCGCTCCCATGTAATATGCACGCCCTGTTCGTTTAGCAGCTCGACCATGCGTTGGCCGCGCCGTTCACGGGCATCACGCAGCACCTGTAAAATGCTCTGGAATGCCGCCCGCTGATATTCGGGGTAGTAGCCAAGCACATGCACTTCCCCTCCATGAACGTCGGTATTGATCTCAATGCCAGGAATGAAATCAATATCCAACTCCCGTGCCGCTTTGGCCGCCTCCTCCAGTCCTCCGGTTGTGTCGTGGTCGGTCAGCGCCAGCACGCGCAACCCTACATCTTTTGCGCGCTGGAGTAGCTCACCGGGCGAGTAGACGCCATCCGAAGCGGTGGAGTGGGTATGAAGATCGATATAGTTAGCCATATATGAGTAATCTTTCACTTGAAATTGCCGATAACGATTACGGTCATGAGACCTTCTATTACCAGGATACACGCCAGGATCTATGGCCGTAATCGTTTTTAACATGCGCCAACAGTGTACGTTTCTTCTATATATTATCTCGCATAATCGACTGAGCGAGTTTCACGGACAACGCAAACCTTGATCTGCCCTGGATAGTCCAGGTTTTCCTCGATCTTGTGAGCGATTTCGCTGGCAAGGCGGGTTGCTGCGAATTCGTCGATCTCTTCTGGTTTGACAATGATGCGCACTTCGCGGCCTGCCTGGATGGCAAACGATTTCTCGACGCCAGTAAAGGAGTTGGCGATATATTCGAGCGCCTCTAACCGTTTGATGTAAAGGTCAATCGTCTCCCTTCTGGCCCCCGGACGAGCTGCTGAGATGGCATCAGCTGCCTGTACGATGGCAGCCTCTAACGTCTGAGGTTCGGTCTCGGTAGCGTGATGCGCCACCATTGCATGAATGATTTTTGGCGATTTGCCGAAACGCCGCGCGACCTCGCCACCAACGATGGCGTGTGGACCCTCGACCTCCTGGTCGATAGCCTTGCCCATATCATGGAGCAGCGCGGCGGTCTTACATACGTTGACATCAGCTCCTAGCTCATGCGCCATCATTGCAGCCAGGATCGAAACTTCAACCGAGTGGGCCAGGACGTTTTGTCCGTAGCTGGTACGGAAGTGGAGCCGACCAAGAATTTTGAGCAATTCAGGCTGCAAACCGTGAACATTGGCCTCAAGAGCAGCATTTTCGCCTGCCTCGCGGATGATCGCATCCACTTCCTGCCGCGCTTTGGCGACGACATCTTCAATGCGAGCGGGATGGATGCGTCAATCAAGAATCA